>JABGPX010000418.1 GCA_018644745.1 Spirochaetales bacterium | reverse complement strand
GGATATGGCTTCTCCCATTCGCTCAAGTCATTGTCCTTGGCAACGGCGATATAAGTATTACGGGGATCCGCCGCGGTTGCCGCATAAATAGCGGCCGGCTTTCCCTCTTTGGTAATAAATCCAGTGCCGCTGAACATGCCGTGATCGGTAAACGAGGGCTGGAGCTTCGTTGGCTGCCACGTCCAGTGCAGCATGTCCGGGCTGGTTACATGTATAAACGAAAATGAGGTTTTGCCTTGCCAAAGATGGCGTAGAATATAATGAAGGTGATAGGTGCCGTCCAGGCAATACGCCAGGTTAGGGTCTCCCGGGGCGCTGTCTCCGCCGGGATGCATCAGGTGATAATTGAGTGTCATTTCATCTGAAACGACTGTCGAGTCTTTGTGTTTCATAAGGCCTCCTTTTGTCATCACATCTGTATCCAGGGGTCTACAGTATCAATTTTCTCGGGTGTTTAGCAGTCACTATTGACCGATTATTTTGGAAAACCGTCATTCTCTCCATGATGGTGAGAGTAACCTTTTCTTTTACGGCCCTTAACAGATCCAAATAATCGCTGTATTTCGCTCCGCATTTCTCGATAAGGTTTGAGGTCGTACTAATAGCTGTTTGCAGCATGCCGGTGTAGTAGTTGATCTTGGAGATACCTAGGTTTATCGCCTTTTGGATATCAGCGTCGGATATACCCGAACCTCCATGCAATACTAATGGAAGATTTAATGCCTTATTAAGTTCATCCAGTCGCACAAAATCGAGAATTGGTTTCTTTTTATATTTGCCATGTGCGTTGCCTATAGCAATAGCCAGGGCATCTATGTTGGTTTTTTCAATGAAATCAACAGCCTGATTGATATTGGTGTACAGAGCTTCGTCGGCGGCACTTTCAAGAGCTCCATCTTCATCGCCGCCAACCGCACCTAATTCGGCCTCCACACTAACAGATAGAGGTTTACACATATCGACAATAGTTCCGCAATACCTCACATTCTCGTCGTAATCCAAAGCCGAGCCATCAAACATGACCGAAGTAAAGCCTAAGTCAATTGCGCTTTTTACGGTATCCAAAGTCAATCCATGATCAAGATGCAGGACAATCGGAATATCTAATCGACGTGCTTTGATTTTTGTAACTTCCGCAATACATTCTAAATCTACATACTCAAGCTGCACCTCAGAAAAACTGACAATGACCGGCATATTGTGCTTATCTGCGGCACACAGTATTGCTTCGGTAATATCCTCATTAAAGGTGTTGAATGCTCCGATTGCGTATTTCCCCTTGTACGCAGGTCGCAGTACTTCATTTAGTGAAACAAGTGGCATAATTCCCTCCGCCTTAGAAAGCATTTTACACCGCATTAACCGCAAATAATATATGAGCATCAACAGCTGCGTATTTGCTCACGCTTCGCTGTACAATAAAAAGCGCAGGCATTACTTTTCCCTATGCGGTTTTCATCATTTCCAATATCGATTTTTCTACTCTTTGTAGTTTCTTTGCCCGGAATAACAGAACCTGAGGAGCGGCATGAAATGATTACGATAGATACCGGACTCTATTCATTCAAAGCCGTCGAAATGGGAAATCCGACCGATGAGCCAGTAATCCTGCTTCACGGGTTTCCCGAGACATCGGTTATGTGGCAGAGACTGCAGGAACTGCTCGCCGAGAACAGCTATTACAGCATCGCGCCGGATCAGCGGGGCTACAGCCCGGGCGCTCGGCCTGCGGGAAAATCGGGCTATGAAGTTCGGCTTTTGGCGGCCGATGTAATCGCCATTGCAGACAACATGAACATAGAAAAGTTTCACCTGATCGGGCACGACTGGGGAAGCGCGGTCGGCTGGGTTGTCGCCGCGGAATATCCCGAACGTATTATCAGCTGGACCGCGTTATCGGTGCCCCATCTAACTTCTTTCGGAACGGCTTTGATTTCAGACCCCGCCCAGCGCGAGGCGAGTACCTATATGCGGTTGTTTCAGTGGCCCATAATCCCGGAAATTGTTCTCAAAGCGAACAAATTCAAGAACCTTATATCGATTTGGGAGCACTCTTCCGAGGATGAAGTTGCCCGGTATCTATCGGTCTTCCGTCAATCCGGAACCGTCGCTGCGGCTCTAAACTGGTACAGGGCCAATTATTCATCCCTCATCCGTGGAAAAATTGATATCGGCGCTGTTGATAAGCCGACCCTTTTTATCTGGGGCACCGGCGATCCCGCCATCCTGCGCGTGGCCGCGGAATCGAACAAGAATTATGTAACGGGCAGCTATCATGAGTACTTCATCGATGCAGGTCATTGGCTCATTCAGGAATCATTTTCGCAGGTAAGTGGAAGGATTTTGGAACATCTGAATAGCTGGCGGGTTCAATAAAAGAGAGCATTTCATCGATACAACTACTGAATCTGGTTTTCCCACAATTGATCAAGAAAATATTCCCATGGAAGAATCTCTATTCTTTCGAGTTTTCTGGG
This sequence comes from Spirochaetales bacterium, assembly GCA_018644745.1. The sequence continues at coordinate 9,353 of JABGPX010000418.1, read as the reverse complement.
ACGGGACTCTCTGCAGACTAATATTGATCTTGTAATAAAGCCTTCCTCCCAAAAGATTCGTTCCTGCTTTTTTTTAATTTTCTCGCTCTGGAACCCGTTAATAAGAATCGAATCTGTCTCTCTTCAATCAACAGGTGTACTTCATCGAGAAGTTCCGGACATTTCTGGATTTCATCAATACAGATGATGCAGTGCTTCAGGTTCCTTGCTTCAATTTCCTGGAGCAGAATTGTCGGATCAGCCAAAATACTCAGGAGTAGTTTTCTGTCAAGAAGGTTATAAATTAAGGCGGGGGGTGGATCAAGTTGTTCCTTGATGTATGTAGATTTCCCGGATTGCCTGAGACCAAGTAGAAAAAGTGACCGCTCATCAAGTAATTTATTTATATCTAGAAACCTGCTAAGATACATCAATCACACCGTTTGAAAGTGCCTGACATCAGTTATGGCGTTTATGATGACAGAGGAGCACTTGGCCAGTATTTTGTTCGGGGTGCAACCTGTGCAGATAAAATCCACTATATTTCCGAATCTGATACCGTAATCTGGACTACATCCACCAAGGGATTCAACAAAGCCGGATCCGAAGCATACATCGCTTCATTGGCGAAAGCTCGAAGCTATCACACGTCAAGTTTCAATTTAAAGTGTGGGAAACAACTGCCTTTGAAAATCACGAGCAACGTCGCGTCCCCTGAAATGAAAATCCATGAAATCTAGGATCTTTTCAAAATCAGATCTGCTCTGGTCGTGCTCGCCCTCACGGAACTCCCATCCTATAGCCATCGGGAAATCAAGTAGATCGTAGACCGTTTTTGCGGCATAACACGCGGCGTATGAGCCCGGAGGATTTGCCCAGAAGTCCCCGTACGCTTCAGTAACGAGAAGACCGCGTGGAGCCACCAAAGCGTGCAGAAAATGCTGGTCGTAAGGTAATTCAGCATCACGACCTTGGAACTGCTTCCATTGATCACCGAACCAGAAGATATTGCCGGACTTAATGAAATCGTTAATCACCTCTGAGCGAGGCTCCTTCAATCGATTCAACCCAGACCCACCCGTTCCCGAGCAGTTTGGATTGGTAATGGCAATCCGTTCGTCCGTGGCCCCGGCGAGCAGGGCGGTTTTCCCTCCCCGGGAATGACCGGTTATTGCTATCTGGTCACCTTGTACGACATCGAGCTCACGGAGTACATCGACGCACCGGTGATAACCCCAGGCCCAGGCGGCAACCGCGCCAAATGTAGGGTCTGGAACCGCGCGATAGATACCGGTATCCCGATAGCGCTCCTTGTTATCCGCAGCTACCGAGGCCCTGTTGAACGCCGCAGCGATGTACCCCCTCTTCACCGCGTCGGCTGCCGCGTTGTCATTGAAGAACCGCCAGCAGCCGTCACCCGTCAGAAGCACCGGGAACGGTCCGTCTCCCTCGGGAATCCACAGTTCCATAATGAATGAGACTTCGCCGGACGGCAAAGTGACTCGAACTTCATAGGTTTCGAACGTGACAGTTCTATCCGGTTTGATGAGGTAACTCGAAAGCCGCGTTGCTGTCGTATTATCGCCTGTAGGCGGCATCCCGCCGAACTCGTGGGGAATGATCGAGTCAAAGAGCTCTGTCCGCCGGTGCGGCCAATTGGCTGATTCTACGGGCTTTCCGTCACTAAACGTGAGGAGATCCGGCAGGGCCGCTACTTGTGATGGCCGATGGTGATTTCCGTTCATGATTCCTCTCCTATGTTACGGTCATAGAGTACCAATTCAAAGCCGCCTTGATGAGGTTCCTCTCCCCAGCCTCCGTCATGCGGAGTCCTTCGCTCACCTGAGACAGCTCCGAAGCCTCGAATTGGTGACTCACCAGTGGTGATATCTGTGGCTGTATCTCTGCATATACATCGACCGCCTCGTCCCAGGCACCAGCGCTGGCGTTGCTAGAGATAAGTGATATTTCTTGGTGGAGGATATGCTGCCACGGCAGCGTTTCGTCCACATGCTCATAGTCTCCCAGGAGCAGTATCCGGGATCGGTGATCGGCAAGGTGCCAGAACAGACGAATTGATGCCCCCATTCCAGTGGCTTCAACGATAGACGTGTACCGGTCGTTCGACACGGTGGCGATGTGCTGTGCCAACTCGTCTGCTATGCACTCGTGGTAGTTGACGATGGATGAAGCACCAAGGCGTTCGGCAATTCCCAGACGTCTTGGACGTCCGCCTACCACGGTAATATCACGACACCCATGCCGCCTCATCACGGAGGTCATGAGCAGCCCGATAGGACCGTCTCCGAGTACTAGAACTGGCCCACTGATATCAGGATTTAGACGATGAATACCTCGTATGCAAACCGCAAGGGGCTCCACGAGAATGGCACTGGCCATATCTGCGTCACGGGGCAACAACCTGATATTCTGCTCATCGGTAAGGAAGAACTCGCTGTAGCCGCCGGGGTGTTCGAAACCTACCTCTCCGCCGCTGCTCAACACATTTTCAGCTACGCAGGGTTTGCCGACGAGAGTGTGTTTGCCGCCTGAACCAACGGCATCGACATATCCCGACCATTCATGGCCGAGTACAAACGGATAGCTAAGGCGAGAACTGCCGCGTAGCATGACGACATCTGTGGTGCAAATACCGCAATACGCCGTTTTAATCCTGACCTGTCCTTTGCCGGGAACGGGCACAGGGGATTCGCCAATAGCGACTGTATTAAGTGCTGAAGCTACGATGGATTTCATCCACTCACTCCCATACGTTATGGATTGACGATGATCTTATTGCGATCCCGAGATCCCATCACCGAAACGGCATCATGGATTTTCTCCAACGGAAACCGGTGAGTGATGATCTGCTCCGGATCGATAAGACCCCGCTCCATCAACCGTATCGCCTGCTGCATAGCACGTGGCGTAGTCCCGAAACTCGCGTCCATTCGCCCTTCGAGGAAGTGAGTCAGGCCGCCGTCGAGCTCAAAGGTTTCGTGGGTAGTGATGCCGAAGACATTCCATCGCGTTCCACGGCGGCGTAGCGAAGCGGCAAGTTTTACCGCCTCGATAGGACCCGCGGCCTCAACCACCAGGTCGGGTCCGGCCGGGAGGATCTCGCTGATAGCATCAACTGCCGCCACGTGCTCAGGATTTACAGTGTGGGTGGCCCCGAGGCGCCGGGCGTTTTCCAACGCAGTTGCTGACACATCTACGGCAATGAGCCGACCGGCGCCGGCAGCTTTGGCAACCATGAGGCACAGCAGTCCTATGCTGCCGGTTCCGATTACCACCACATCATCGGCGAGGTTCATTTCGCTGTGCTGGATCACACCTTTCCACGCGCCGGAGAGCGGCTCTGTGAGCGCCGCTGCATCAAAACTGATGTTTGAAGGTTTTATAAAAACGGCAAGTTCATCGGTAACCATATATTCGGCGAAAGCACCGTTTCGCACGTCGTCTGGCCCATCTCCTCCGGTGGTGAATGCCTGTACGCAGTAGTGCGTGAGACCCGCACGGCAATATTCGCAAACTCCGCAAAAACCGCTAGGCTGAATAATTACCTCGTCTCCCTCCTTCAGCTGGCGGACGCCGGCTCCGGTGGCAGATATTATCCCCGAGGGTTCATGTCCCGGAATGGTAGGAAAGTCAACGTTGGTGCGAATCCCTTTGATTGCTTTGTAGTCAGTTGCGCAGAAGCCGCAGGACTTGATGCTAATTACCACTTCACCGACCGCAGGCTCGGGAACAGGAACATCCGCTAAACGCAGATCGTCAGGTCCGTGTAACACCGCTGCGAGCATCTGTTTTCTCCATGCAAAAATAGATACGTGATGTTAGCAGAATGCCTGCCAGTGGTCAAATATATTTACCACTTATAGAAAGCTGTATGCCGCGGAATGTTGGTTTCTTCGGAAGGGGGCGTCAAACATAGTTTCCACCTCAGCCACTTATTTAAATAAAATCATTCAGATTCTGTCGAATACACTAGTTGGCTGTGCGTACTTCGGAAAAAGTTGATGTTATAACGTCGCCAATGGCAGCCATTTCTGTTTTTACGGCACTTAGAGGGATACGCATATCTACAAGGCTTTCTAACACGTCATCGGTATTCGGCACCTCAGGGGAGTTGGCCATGAACTTCCAGTGCTCATGGGTGCTGGTGAAGCCGGCAGCGTCTCGATTGCCAAACCACTTGAGAAAGACCCCGCGCTGCTCGCATGTAGTGAGAAAGGCGGATACTTGGGAAACCGTCAGGCCTTTAAGCGAGAATTGGATCGAGCTGCCGATGAATTCCTCCGCTTTAGGGCGATTTGGAAGTTGTATGCCTGGGATATTTTCCAGGCGATTTTCAAGTTCTTCATAGAGGGCGTTCCATTTTTTAGCTCTTTGCACTAGGAGTGGTATCTGAGGGCGGAGCATTGCAGCTGCGTGGTTGCTCATACGCATACTGAAATTCGGTATTTTACTCCGCCATCTCTCGAATACTGAGTCGTCCGGTCTGGCGCCGTGCTGATGATAGAGCATGTAACTGCCGGAGTAGAGAATAGCCTGTGCCGCAATATCGGGATCCTGGGTTACCAGCAGGCCTCCTTCGCCAGAGTTAATATGCTTGAACGACTGGGTGCTGAAACCCCCCGCCGCGCCGAACATACCGGTCAGCCGCCCGTTCCATCCGGCACCCATCGTGTGGGCGCAGTCTTCTACCAACGTAAGATCAAACTCATTGCAGATAGTTACAATTTTGCTCATGTCGGCGATGTGTCCCCTCATATGGGAGAGGAGCAGCACCTTGGCGTTGGACGAGGATGCTTTTCTCCTTAAATCTGCGGTATCTATTACATAATCCTGAGTTATCTCAACAAGCACCGGATCGGCGCCGCAATGGGCGACGGCACCCGGAACGGGAGCAAGGGTAAACGCGTTGAGCAGGACTTTGTCCCCCGAGCGGACACCTGCGCATTTCAGAGCCAAAAATAATGAAGAACCGCAGGAGTTCACCGCCACGCAATACTGCGTGCCGAGATAGGCGGCGAACTCCTTCTCCAATTCCAGCACATCGAGTTCGTCCCCGCTTTCCTCGCCATAGCGATGCAGACGGCCGCTCCGCATCAGCTGGCCGACCCGGGCAATCCCAGTCTCGGGTATCGGATCGGGATTGGATAGATCAATATCGAGGATTTCCGAGTTCTCGCTATCACCATATTTCTCAATCCGAACATCGGCGCTCCGGGCGTGACCTTCCATACCTTCCAGTCGGGATATCCGAGCGGCGGCAGCCCCAAGACTAAGACTGCCCCGGCTTGTCATCCTTTGATATGTCAGGGATTTCAGAAATTTAGCGACGCTCAGACCACCGGTATACCTGGCGGCTCCATTGGTAGGCAGGATGTGGTTTGGGCCGCTAACTTTGTCACCGTAGGTAACGGTGCACTCCTCCCCGAGAAATAATGAACCGTAGTTGGTCAGATTGTCGTGCCACCAATCCAGGTCTTCGGCGTGTACCTCCAGGTGCTCGGGTGCGTATCCATCGCTTATCGCCGCCGCCTCTTCCCTTGAATCGCAGACAACTATCTCGGCACAGTTTTCCCAGGCCGCGGATGCTGCTTGTGCTTCCTCCGGCAAGGCGGCAATCAGATCGGGGATCTTCCCCATTACATCTCGAGCCAATGATTCGTCGGTGGTGATAAGCCAGGCCGGCGAAGTGGGGCCATGTTCCATTTGGCTGACTAGATCAACGGCTATCAGCCGGGGATCCGCCGTACCGTCAGCGATTACCGCGATTTCGGTTGGCCCTGCAAACAGGTCAATTCCGGTCTTACCAAAGAGCTGCCGCTTTGCTTCCGACACGTAGATGTTTCCCGGCCCGACCAGGATATCGGCGCTCAGGCCGGTGAAGCAGCCGAACGCCATCGACGCAATTGCCTGTGCGCCACCTATGGCGAGAATGTGATCGGCTCCGCAGAGATTCATTGCATAAAGGATCGCCGGATTGATACCGGCACTTTCCTTTGCGGGAGAGCAGGCAATAATGTTCTTCACACCGGCCACCTTTGCCGTTGTGATACTCATTATTGCCGAAGCAATGTGGGCATAGCGTCCGCCCGGTATGTAACACCCGGCGATATTCACCGGTATATGCCTGTGTCCGACGGTTATTCCGCCGCTTGTGAATTCGCTTCCACGAATGGAGGAAAGCTGGGAACGAGCGAATACTAAAACCCTCTCGTGGGCGAAGCGGATGTCGTCCTTCATCTGTTGGTCGACCGACGATACCGCTTTTTCAATGGTTTCCGGTGGTACCACTATGTCGCCGTTCCACCGATCGAACTCTAACGCGTATTCAGCGGCGGCCTGCTCTCTACGGATCTTTATATCTGAGAGGATGGCTCGAACCGATGCCTTGACTTGAGATTGATCAATATCCGCGTTTTCGTCCGCTTGTTTTAGATAGTTCACGCAATAAGGCTCCGCTGGTTTTCCCGTACTATACTATTGTACGGCCGCCGTTCACAACCGAGATATCGTTACTTGATATCGACATCCGCTGCTCTTGATACCGCGGCTCTTCCATACGTTGCTTTTTGGGCCAAATTGGTATACTATCCTTACCACTGGAGGAAGCACAGATGAGTAACAACATTGAGCTGACACGCATGAAACTGCCTGAATACGGATTGCCGGACGAGGCCCCAGAGTTATCGCCGGAGATATACAGGAAAAGGCTGTCCGCTTTTATACGTCGATCGCAAGCCGCCGGCTACCAGGTAATGGCCGTGTACGGCGATAGAGAACACTTTTCTAACCTGCGGTATTTAACCGGATATGATCCCAGATTCGAGGAAGCGCTTCTTCTTCTCGATCTAACCGGAAGCTCCAGGAGACCGCTCCTTCTGGCGGGTAACGAGGGGTTTGGCTACAGCAATACAAGTCCCGTTCGCGGTGATCTGGATGTAGAGCTGTTCCAGAGTTTCAGTCTGCTTGGGCAGGACAGAACGCAAAGCCGTCCGTTATCTGACATACTGACCGAGTTCGGTGTTAGCGCCGGTACGGTAGTGGGAGTCACGGGCTGGAAACATTTCACTTCCGGCGAAGGCGCGAGTCCGGATACCATGCTGGAAATTCCCTCTTATATCGTAGATCTGCTGAGGGAACTTACCGGTGATCGATCAAAGGTACTGAACGCGAACGGCCTGCTCATGAGCGCAGAAGATGGAATGCGAATTGTTAACGAGCCGGAGCAACTCGCCTGGTTCGAATTCGCCGCTACTTATGCCTCCCAGGGCGTTCGAAATGTTCTGTTCGCCGACAAGGTCGGGAAAACGGAATATGCTCTTGCCGAAGCTATGAAGTTAAACGGCATACCTCAATCATGCCATCCTATGCTTTCCGCCGGCGATAGGGCGTTTTACGGCATGGGTAGTCCTTCATCACGCAGGGTAAAACACCAGGATCCGTTTACCACCGCCATTGGGCTATGGGGCTCTTTGACAAGCCGGGGAGGTTTTATCGTAGAGTCCGCGGATGAATTACCGGAGAATATTTCCGATTATTTAGAAAAGCTGGTTATTCCGTATTTCAGAGCAATCGTCATGTGGTACGAGACTGTGGGAATAGGCACGACCGGAGGCGCCTTGTACGACGTTATTCATCGGCAAATCGGCGATCCTTTTTTTGGTGTTGCGCTGAATCCAGGCCACTTCGTGCATTTGGATGAATGGGTAAATTCTCCGGTTTTCGCGGGATCAAATATTCGGCTCGAATCCGGCATGGCGCTCCAGGTCGACGTCATCCCGGCCACCGGTACGCCGTACTATACCACAAATCTCGAGGACGGCGTCATTCTCGCCGACGAAGCCCTCCGGGAGGAGTTGTCGGGCACCTATCAGAGTGCCTGGCGCCGAATCGAGGCTAGAAGAGAGTTTATGAGGGATACCCTGGGTATAACGTTAAAACCCGAGGTACTTCCGCTCTCCAACTTACAAGGTTACCTCGCCCCTTTTTTACTTGCGCCGGATACGGCATTGCGACTTGTTTAGTGAATATTGCAGTCGGAGGTCTGTCCACCGAAAGCTGTACCTTCTCTCCTTTGCCTACCCGGTATGAGGATTTTTCGGTACTCAGGGGCGGGAAGTTACTCCCACGCTACCCATTTCTTGCTGAATGCTCAGACGTAAACCTTATACCGATTTTTCACGCCGGCGCGGGGCCGGGAGGATCCGTACCCGCTTCCGATTACGGAAAATTCAAAGATGAATTTTTAACGAAACTACGTGAAGTTAATAATATTGACGGCGTGTATCTTGATATGCACGGTGCGCTGCATGTAACCGGAATGCTTGACGCCGAGCTCGATTGGGTTCGAGAGATACGAGACGTGGTGGGAGATAGATGCCTGATTTCAGCGAGTTACGATCTGCATGGTAACCTTTCGGAAAATACTATCCGGAAGTATGACTTTCTCACCGCGTACCGAACGGCACCGCATGTCGATGCAGAAGAGACACGGGAAAGGGCCTTCCGGCTGCTGTTATATGGCCTGCGCGCTAAAGGCCGTATGCATAAGGCGTATATTAAGTTGCCGCTGTCTCTTCCCGGTGAACAGGTAGTAACTACCAGGGAACCGGGAAAGGCTATCTATAACGCCATTGAAGAAGCAGTCGAGATGGAAGGAGTGAGTGATGCGTCCATCCTCACCGGATACGTCTGGGCAGATGAACCCCGTAACGGGGCGACTGTTGTAGCGTTGGGGGAAAACCCTCAAGCAGTAAACGATACAGCCAGGCAGCTCGCGAGGCGGTTTTGGGATGCCAGGGCCGAACTGGAATTCGAAACCCCTGCCGGAGACATGGACTTCTGCCTGAAAAAAGCCCGGGAATCAGGAGCCAGACCTTTTTTCATAAGTGATGCGGGTGATAATCCTACCGGCGGCGGAGCCGGTGACAATCCTTACCCTCTGGAACGGGTACTTACGAACGGAGTAGATGATGTTCTAATCGCGGCAATCGCGGACGCCGGGAGTGTAAAGCGCTGTTTTGCGGCGGGCGAGGAAGCAGTGGTACCGCTCGAACTGGGCGGCAAGTTAGATCCGGTTCATGGCAAATCGCTTCGTGTCGACGCCCGGGTTTTAGGATTGTTCGGTACTCGACCCGGCGTTAGGAAGGTAATCATTCTCGTAGATGGGGCGCGGGCAATAATAACCGAAGAAAGGAAGGCCTATACGAGGAAGTCAGATTTCAACGAGCTCGGGATAGATCTGCTGTCCGAAAAACTCGTTATTATTAAACTTGGTTATCTGTTTCCAGAGATTCGCGAGATCGCTGCCGATAGCTGCCTGGCCTTCACTCCGGGGGCGACACAGCCCGAGGTAG
>JABGPX010000481.1 GCA_018644745.1 Spirochaetales bacterium | reverse complement strand
CCGGGTTTGCCATAACGATCTCACCCCGCCACTTGCTGTCGCCGAGTTCCTTCCAGCTTTTCGGAGCCTCACTCAAGGAGAAACGATCGGTGTTGATGATAAAGGCCTGGAGATTAAAACTGAAACCAAAGTACTTGTTTCCGGCGGCGTCTTTTACGTCAGCAGGAAAAGAGGATGCTTCTCGTACTCTGTAGGAGTCCAGCAGGTCGTAAACAACCTCCATGTTTTCCTTGGCCATTGCCAAGATGATGTCGCCCTGCGGCCGTTTGGCTTCGGCTTGAACGCGGGTAATGATCTCTCCTGAACCCGAACGGAGCGTCTGCACATCGATGTCGCCATGCTGAGCCTTGAATGCCCGAGCTAAATCTTCCGCCATTTCCACGGTTCCGGCGTTGTAAATCACCAGCTTGCCGTCCGCGGAAGCAAACGCCGCGCAAAACATCAGAAAAACGCCGAAATACAACGCAATCTGTCTTTTTTTCATACCTTTCTCCTTTTTTCGGTGAAATCAGAATCTGCGTCAATAGTACGATATGGAATTACACTTGTCAATACTTTTTTTTACTTGACTTTTCTATCTTTTCCGGTACTATTAGCTTGTGGATAGCTATGAAAGGAAAACAGAAGTACATAATATTCTAAAAAAGAAAGGCAGAATCAGAATCAACGAGGTGGCTGATCAGTTGGGGGTTACCAAGGTAACCATTCGGGCCGATCTCGATGATTTGGAAAAGAGGGGGCTCCTGGTTCGAATCCACGGAGGCGCGATACTTGCTGAAAATGACCAGCTGATACGGCAGATCGCGACCACCCTGCATGAAAGGGAGAAAGAGAAAACCATTATTGCGAAGCTTGCGGTAGAGATAATCCGCCCCAATTCTACGATTCTACTTGATTCGGGAAGTACAACTCACACTCTTGCCCGGCAGATAAGCGATATGAAATTGACAGTGGTAACCAACTCCACGCTTGTTCTTCAGGATCTGCTTGGTTCCGACTCGATTGAGTTAATTGTAAGCGGGGGGGTTCTCAGGAAGCAGTCGATGGCTCTCATCGGGCCGGTTGCTCATGGTTTTTTCAGCCTGTTGACTGCGGACACACTCTTCCTTGGAGCGACAGGTTATTCCCTTGAGAAGGGGGTTAGCTGTTCGAATTTTATAGAAGCCGAGACGAAGAAACGCATGATGGGGAGCGGTGCGAAGGTTTGCCTTCTTGTAGATTCATCAAAGGCGGGCATCGCATCCTTAGCTCATGTATGCGATTGGGATGATATAGATATACTTATTACCGATTCGATAACCGACGATGACAGGTCAGAACTCGAACGGCTCGGGGTCGAGGTCATGGCAAAAAATCGTGGAACGGGGGTGCAATGAAGAACCGAGCGGTGGTTTTTGATTTCGACGGGACGCTTCTAGATACCGGTCCCGATAAGGGAGTTCACGCGATCTATTCGGTCTGGGCAGCCTGTTTATCCCACGGATTCAAGACTTTTCTTCACCCCGATGATCCAGGCTCAGATGTAGAGAAGATGCTAAAAGCATATGCCGGGTATCCCGGTGCGCCCCGTTTCGAGCAGCTGTCGGCGGTTATCAATGCACTTGTCAACGACAGGTACGAGGCGGTGGCTGATCCGGCGGACCTGGGATTGGACCGTGAACTGTCCGCGTGTTATGAGCCGATTAAGCGCGAATACAACGCCCTGTATTCCGGCCTAAATGACACCGCCGCCCGATCATACTGGCGGCCCTTTCACTCCGCCAAAGAGACAGTCGCGCAACTCGAAAAGAATTACGATCTCTACATTGCTTCCGGAGTCGTTCAAGAGCTCCTTGACATTGACTTCAACCACCATAAGTTTGACCGCGAGCTCTTTCGCGGTATTTTCGGCAGCGACGACAGCGGGACACGGAATAAAGGAGTGGTGCTTAACGAGATCAAGAGGGATGGGTATCAGGACATTCTTTTTGTAGGCGACTCAACCAAAGACCAGGAATACGCGATCCACGCGGGAGTCCGCTTCCTGCGTATCATAAGCGACGCGGATTTCGAGCGGCTTCTTTCGCCCGGACCTTTTGCTCTTGCCGATGAGAAAGTTCCCTGGAGCTATTCAGCAAAGGAACTGGAGTTCTTCCAGGTGAAAACGACCCACATTTTACGTGCTCTCAGCTCCGGGAATCCACTCAAAAATGAAGAAATATGCGGATGGATCAACAGCCTGTAACAACCGCTCTTAACTCAGCCGCTATTTACCCGAAATTTCGCGAAATCCTTAGCGAGTGTTTTTGCATCCCGAAACACGAACCCATGGATGCCAATCTTCCGCGCTGCCGCGACGTTGGCTTCTTTATCGTCTATAAAAACCGTTTCTTCAGGTGTGCGGTTTTCTTCCTTCAAAATATGCAGGTAGAAAGCCGGGTCCGGCTTGGCCAAACCGATGAGGTATGAAGCGTAAACCGTATCGAAGATACCATAATCGCCATTTCGGAAATGGATGTCGTAGTGAGGTGCAATGGTGTTAGTACCGACTACCACCCGGGAGGTCTTTTTTAGTGCCCTTGCCAGTTCTAACACCTCGGTATCCGGCACTGGCTGGAAAGTCCTCGTCAACAGATCCCGCGCTATCTCTTCTCCAGTTCCGGCTGCACGGCGCCTCAGGAACTCATCCGAATCGATAACGCCGGCAACAAGAGCATCGAGATCTTCGCCTGCCTTGTCGGAGGCCATAGATAGTTCTACGCCTGCTTCGACAGACATCGAGTTATTCGTCACGACCCCTCCCATATCGAAAATGTAAAGGTAGATCATAAGACTCCTCTTGCAGGTATTATTCCGGCAAAACGGCTCCAGATAGCCAGATGAATTATAGGAGCTGTTACCCGCCGGGACAAGGGAGTGCTACCTCTCATGAAACAAACTACTTTTCCCGCGCATTCTTCTCATGAATTTCGGCTTTTCACCAGGTGGTGATGTAATTCCTGAACCCTATTTCTACATCACTGCCTACCCACAGCCCGAAGGAATCGGTCCATCGAACAGGATTAGCTCAAGCGTGCATTTCTTTACATTCATGCCAAAATACCGTACAATTTGGCAATATGGTTAAACGCGAAATAATAAATCCCAGCAGATCATTCTTCCTCCTTGGACCCAGACAAACAGGCAAGAGCACCTGGCTGAAATCATTAAAATTGAAAAACAGTTGGATGATAAATCTGCTCCTGAACGACACGTACTACCGATATCTCCGTAAACCTTCCCAGTTCCGCCTTGAAGCTGCTCAGAAAATATCTAAGGGCATCGAGTGGATAATTGTTGATGAGATTCAGCGGATACCTGAATTGCTCAACGAAGTACATAACCTGCTCGAAGAAACCAACGTCAAGTTCATTCTTTCCGGGTCAAGCGCCAGAAAACTAAAAAGGAGCGGCGCGAATATGCTGGGAGGCAGAGCGTTACGCCGCCACCTACACCCGTTTACCGTCAATGAAATCAACCAGAGCAAGGAAACCGCCCCCTTTAATCTGGAAAAGGCTCTGATTTGGGGAACCCTTCCTCCCCTTCACAATCTCTCGGAGGCAGATGCGAGGGAAACACTAAAAGCATATGTCGAAACCTATTTGCGAGAGGAAATACAGCTTGAATCGCTTGTACGGAATCTGGGAGGATTCACCCGATTTCTCGATATTGCAGCGGCATATAGCGGAGATATCGCTAATTACACATCTCTTGGGAAGGAAGCCGGTATCCCAACCCGCACAGTCCAATCTTATTTTGAAGTTTTGGAAGACACACTCGTAGCCATCCGCTTGCCCGCCTGGAGGAAAAGTCCGACAAAGCGTCTTCTGAGTCATCCAAAGATATACCTCTTTGATAACGGCGTGACCAATGCCCTCTGCCACCGTCTCCGCGCGAATATTGATCCTGCTTTGCGAGGAAAATTATTTGAGCAGTTTATGATTCAGGAAACAAGACGGCGCCTCGACTATTCCGACGCCGATTATTCTCTATATTATTGGCGGACAAACCATGGTGCGGAGGTAGATCTTCTCATCGAAATAGACGGCTCACTGAAACTAGCAGTTGAATTTAAAAGCAGGGAAACCATAGACGCCGGTGATATAAGCGGGTTGAGGTCATTTCATGAAGACAATCCCGAAGTACAATGCTATATAGTCTGTATCGCGCCGGAACCATTCGCTGTCGGCTTCGTCTCTATTATCCCCTGGCGGCAATTTCTTGAACAGTATTGACTACTAGGCTTACTTAGATAAAAGTAACAATATGGAAAAAACAAAGGTCTGGAACTGGCTTGCAAAAAACTATGACGACGAAGTAGGAGAAGAAACTATCGCAATAACCAGGAAATATCTGGGAAAAGACGATATTGCCCTGGACTACGGATGTGCACGAGGTGCCTACTCGATCGCCCTTGCGGGAGATGTAAAGGAGATTCGCGGCATTGATATCTCGCCCGAGATGATCAATTACGCGAAAGAACGATCCGCCGAAATAGATTTCAAAACGGCTTCGATATTCGACATTGATGATAAATATGATGTTGTACTGGCATATAATATCCTCCATCTCGTGGAAGATACCGAAAAAGTGATGCAAAAGATCGAAGACATACTCAATCCTGGAGGGGTGTTTATTTCTACAACCACATGTATGAAAGAAAAACTACTGCTGCGATTTTTTGGTTTCTTTATCGGTCTATTTGGAGTTCTGGACCTCAAGAATTTCAAAATCTCGGAATTGAAAGAAGCAATATCGGACAGGTTTGAGATTGTTGAGACGAAGCTGTTTACCGAGCATCACATATTGATAGTCGCAAAACGAAGCTGAGCTAGGTACGCCAACCGGTCATGTCCTTTTTCAGCGTAAGATATTTCGGATAACGTGGATCATTTCCACTAAAGCCAATACCATCTAATTTAGGATCTATCATTTGATATGTAACCATCGCAAATACAGCGCAAAATCATTTTTTATCGCTATTCTCGGTGTGGTCCTTTGCGCATGTGTTCCCACCGGGCAGTCTCTGCTGCCTGTAACATTTGAGCCGCCTCCTGGAGAATATATCGGTCCGGTTGAGATTGTAATGACGCCGGCGCCGGAGTACTCAGAAATCTATTTTACGATTGACGGAACGGAGCCGGATACTTCGGCATTTCGTTATGAGGGATATATTTCGATTGCATCCACCACCACTCTCAAAGCAATCGCGGTGGATTTCGAGGACAACCTCTCCGTTGCGGTTTCCGGGCAATACAGTATCTCGGGAGCCCCGGCCTCGGAGGCGGGAAAACCTCTTTTCTCACCTGCTCCTGGCGCATATTCCGAGCCGGTTCAGGTTACCTTACGATCGGCAACCCCGGGTGCACTGATATATTATACCGTGAATACCTCATCACCGACGGTTTCCTCAACCCCATATGAGCATCCCATCACCATCGATACGACCACCACTATCAAAACAATCGCGGTCGCTCAAGATCTTGAAGTAAGCGACCTGGCGGTTGGGCTTTTCATAATTGAGGATACTGACTCGATAAATACAGGAACCGCCCTTCTGCATACTTACATAGCTCCTAGTTACGAGATTAATGACTATGATCTTGTCCTTGATTCGGCGAGCTTGGTTGTTGATTCGCTCAACTCGGGAGATCGGGTGGTGCTCATCCCAATCTACAACTCCGAAACTCCATTTGTAACAGAAACAGGCGCTCCGGGCACCCAACTTGAAGTAGAGATCATGTACAGCGGCGACCCGGCGCCAACAGATGTCAAGGTCACCGCGCTCGCCAGCCAAACTACATCCACAGCGGATTCAAATCAAAGTATCACTGAACTGCCCGACCGGATTGAAGTGCCTAACAATGCCGAACTGCCGCTATCATACCTCAGAAGGAGCGGTACATTCCAGCTAAAGGACACAGCAAGCCCTTACGAAGTCGGCGATATTGTGCCATTCTGGCTCGAGAACGACTACTCCCAGAAAGATTATCAGGCTGTTAGCACAATCGTAAAATACAAGGGAGCCTATTGTTATATCGTAATGACCGATCCTACGGCAAGCCATTCGGGAGCGGACACATATGCCTCCGCTCTAGGCAGCGCTTTCGATGTTGATGTTTACGAAAGAATTACGAGTTTATACGGACATGAGTGGGGCGGCGATCCTGCTGTTCCGGAGGACCTTGGAGGTATCGACGGTGACACCAGGATATTCATCCTGCTCAATTCATTCACAGCCAATCCGCCGGGAGGAGTTTTTCGCTCGGTAAATGAATACTTGGATGAAGATGCGCAAATATGGTGGGGCAGACGTTCCAATGAAAAAGAAATGTTTGAAATATTCATCGACACCTCGAGTATAGACGACAACATCAACCGTATAAGCACGGCGGCCCATGAGTTCCAGCATTTGGTCGAATATAACCAAAGGCTGCGGCTTCACGCACATGCCTACGAGACTTCATTTATCAACGAAGGGCTTTCGATTGTCGCGGAAGATTTGACAGGTTCAGGCCCGGATCTATACCGGCTTCGGGAGGCCCAAACCGATCCTATTCTATCATACATATACTGGGACAAAACGCCTCATTATTCCATCGGCCAGGGGTATTCCGCGGCTTATGTGATAATGAGTTATATGGTGAGACGATTCGGTACCCCGATTATTGCCGACCTCATGCTGTCGTCGGTTACCGGGCTCGAGTCATTTGAGGCGGTTCTCAGCGCTAATGATTACCATCTGGGGTATCAAAGTCTCGTACTCGACGCCTGGTCCGCCCACTATGTCAATGACGTGGACGGCATCTATTCCTACCCTCCGGGAGCTCCGCCGTTATACGATAACGACCAAGGAATTGATTTGCGATCCGGAAATACAATTCACGGCGATACCAGGTACGTCACATACCAGCTGCACGGCCCCGCTGTTCACAGCTATACCATATTTCCCGAGGCACCGTCCCCGGTTGCTTTTGATGTAGAGCTGTTTGAGTACGGTATCGATTTCTACGAATTCCTCAGCGGCGACAACGGGGTTTTTCAGATTGCTTTCAATAAACTATCACCGGATATCGCAATCCGGATTCTTACTGTAAGCGCCCCGGTTCCAGAACAGCCTCTTATAGACGGCCGGGGATGGGATTGGCTTGATACAAGTCTTGTGCATTCGGACACACAAGGGGACGCATCCGTTGATGACGCGGCAGATATTATTGATGTGTATGGGAACATGGACACTGATTATCTGTATCTTCTTGTCGAAACCGCTTCCCCGGCTCCCGCGCCGGACGAAATCGATTCGCCAGCTCTTGATTATAGGATAGACCTAGACCTAATTGGAAACTCGAACATCGACTATTCAATTTTCCTCCACGATACTGATCCGTCTGTCTACAGAAAGCAGCCGTGGGAACGCTTGGACATGGACCTGACGGGAATTCAATACATGGCATCAGAAGCGTTTGAGATTCGGCTGCCATTAGCATCATTTGGGATAGATATTAAATCCACAATTTCCGCGATACTTAGATTCAGCAGCGTCGTAGATGGAGTCGCTGAAGAAGACACTACCTCAGCTTTTCTAATTATGTCCCAGTAGGTCCGATGAGAGACGCCACTTATCGCCCCCAGGCTATCACCCGGGAAGCGTCCTGGGCATTGGAGCTCACCGCGATGCGCTTAAACTTCGAGATCAGGGTTTCAATTACAAGGACATCAGTGCAGTATGGATTGAATAACCCGCGAGGTTTTTTTAAATAAAAAAAATCCCACCCTTTGCCGGTGAAATAAGATCCGGCCAGAAGTACTCCAGGCATATAGGAACCGGGAAGCCGGAGTTCCATTTTGTCCCAATCCTGAAACCTGGCATGGAAGCTGATATTCGCGATATCCAGCTTTCGTACGAATACATTTTGACGAAGAGCAAATAATATTTCCGGCCCTTCAAGATCAATTGTCAGGCTTTCCGGCGAAGTTATTAGTTTCATCAATTCTAGAAAAACCGTGGAAGCTCTGGTTCCCTTTCTATAACATCCGCCACTCCGCGGCTGAACGGAAAGAATTTGAGTTCACCTATTAAGGTGTCCGCCCATCGGGTACCGGCGTATACATCAAGAATAGTAAGTCGATAGGATCCGCTTTTTAGGAGGATATCATCGAAGAGCTGAGGTTCTTTCGTATCATCGAGGTTAATTTGGTATTCATCCGGCCCTTCGAGAGATGAAATCCGCAAAGATTTTACTCTATTATTTTTTTCGTAATAGGTATGAATATTTTTCTCGCGGATCTCCACAAGGGACATGTTGAATCCATTGTGAAATATCAAGCCCTCAGTGTCCTCAATCAAACTGAACTCCACCCACTCCCCTATTCCGTCGCCTGACACTCCTTCGCACCAGGCGGTCTCGGCCACGCCATCGAACATAGCAATCGGTCCAAATCCGGCTTTTTCCATCACGCCGTCGGAGGTATACACGGTTACCTGATCTCTTAAATAGCTAGACGCATTATTTACGCGGACAAATGGCTGTGCGGGGGAATCGGGCGGCGCCACTTTTCGGGCATCATCGAACCATATATATCGATAGTAGGATTCGGTAAGCCCGGATGTTTCCGATTGGCCGACAGACAATACGGTATTTCTGGCAGGTTCATAGTTCTCCGCAACGAATAGTGCCTTTCCTTTATATTCCCCGACTCGATGAAAGTCCGGGGGTAATTCAGGGTAAAGCTCAGCCGGCATGATGAGATAGAGAACCCCAATTGGATTTTTCCATGTTGCTCCGGTACCGAGGAAATACCGCCAGTTATAATATCGCTCAAACGCGAATCCGTTGTTACTCTCGCCGGTTAGCAGGTTTGAATAATACGAAATAGAAACTTCGGAGACTGCCCTCGCGCTGAATTGAAGCACGTGGTGGAAATGGAAGGTAATTCTCGCCGTTGAGGAATACTTCTCTCGATTGATCTCCGTCTCAATAACAACATAATCCCAAAATATCTCATCGCCGTTTTCTTCTATTTGAAAATTAAAAATATCGTAAAAGTCTTTTCTGTCTACTCTGGTTCTACCGGAAGACTCATCAATATTGATATAATAAGGCGACATGTCCCAATAGTCGTCATCATTGAGATCCTTGTCATTCTTTAACTTTGGCCCAAATGCGGCTTTCGCGATATCAAGGCTTCCGCCCTCATCACCGTATTGACCCTGGCCGATATAAAAACGGTCCTTATCTTCGTCGATCACAAGCTCTATCTCAGCGAGTACGGGGAATCCCGCTTCTATCTCTGTTCCATTATCCGATGAGTTTTTAAAGAAAAAAACGGCTTGTGTTTTTTGCGAATCGAAACCTTCGAAAATAAGAAACTCTTTCTCTAGTTCTATAAAAGGGTGCTCATCCTGTATATAGAGCGCCCCTTCTATAATCAAGCTTGTCGCAGCCCAGGAACCGTCGTCACTCCAAAGAGGCAGTGTCAAGATAAGAAGCAACGGCAGCGATATCAAGTTCAATCTTTTCATTTCAGCTCCTTTCAAATTACGGCCGTGCTCCAGCCAGACTAACTCATTCTACGCTGCTCTTTATTTCGGAAATCAGTCGATCCCACTCTGGAAACTTCGCGGGATTCCAAATAGATCGAATAAACTCATCCGCCTTGTCTTCGGACAATCCTTGATCGACAATTCCATAGAGAGCCGCGAAGGCAGTCGCGCGGTAATTCGCGGCACAATGTACCAACACTTTCTTTCCGCGAAGCGATCGCATGCAGGCTGCAAACTCATCAAAATCGGTCCTGAGAGGATTATCCCATACAACAGGGATCGAGTGGTAGCCCATTCCCAACTCGACCGCGGCCTTTTCCTCACGCTTAGCCATATCGGGATCTTTGTCGTAGGTCGCGAGATTGATTATTTCCTGATAGCCATCTTCCGCGGCAGTTTGTAAATCCTCATCGGTCGGCTGACCGCCTGTTCCGATCATCTCACTAAAAGCTGCAAAGTTTTTTATTGCCATATTTCCCCGCCAACTTTTGATTATGACCAGGATTTAGGAGGAATCGGAGATCCCCAGCCGGGATTCTCTTCAAGATTTCCGAGCTCATCAAATTCCGCCACAACGCAGCGTCGATTCAGTGAAGAAGTGTTCGGATCCGAACGATGCGCCACAAGAGAGCTGAAAAGGCAGGCGTCTCCCGGTTTAGCGGTGAATAGAGTTTCCTTTTCAAGGTATTTCGCCTCAAGCTCGCAAACCCAATGGCGCTCTCCGGTGATATCGTGGAACTTTTTTGTGTGAGCCCGCAATCCTTCCTTGTGTGATCCCGGAAATAGCCGCAGACAGCCATTTTCTTCAGTACACGGGTCGATCGCTATGAACATAGCCAATTGATTCGGGTTTTTGTCCTGCCAGTAATAATAGTCCTGATGAGGATGAACCACCGAGCCTTTTCCAGCAGGTTTGCACATGAGTTTAGTGTGATCAAGCCGCACCGGTGTTCCGAGCAGCTCTCGTACGAGGCCGATTACTTCTGGCGTATCTATGAACTCACGATATGCTGGGCTGAAATCATATGGATTAAAAATTGCTCTGGCGACGACATCGTCATCAAACATATGATTGCCGCGATACTCTCGCGATTCGACTTTGGCTTTCAGCTCCTCGAGTTCCTCGCTGATCTGCGCCAAAACTGATTCATTCATCAAATTTCGAACTACTACAAAGCCGTCGGCCTCAAAAGTTGTTTTATTTTCATCATGTATCGACATTCGATCCTCCATAAATTTTGATATATCAAATTGGAGCTAAAGATAACTATTTTTGTAGGATATCGGGAAGCCTTTTGGTCTATTATAATTGTCGTTAAAATTCCCGGCGCAAGGAAGGAGAATTCAATGTCAGACCAATCAGCAGGTGCTCAGCATGACATCATTGGAATAGACGAAGCCGAGGGCAATTACTCCCGAACTACTCATCCCGGCGCTTTATGGTTTCCCGAAGCGGGGCTCGGTCTCTTCCTCCACTGGGGCTTATCGAGTGTGGGAGGGAATATGGATCTCTCCTGGGGAATGATGGCCAATACGCCTTATGACGGTGAAATGTACAACACAAATAAGATGAAACCTACAGACTATTGGAAGCTTGCTGAAAAATTTTCTCCGGATCGGTATAAACCGGAGCATTGGCTGGCGGCGGCGAAAAAAGCGGGATTCACATACGCGGTACTCACAACCCGGCATCACGAAGGCTTTGCTCTCTGGCCCAGCGCATATGGTGATTTTAATACAAAAAATTTCATAGCCGGAAGGGATCTTGTGGAAGAGTATGTAACCGCATGCCGAAACACAGGAATGAAAGTGGGATTCTACTACTCGCCTCCGGACTGGCGCTGGTGCCGTAATTACATGAGTTTCAACTACCGGAGCAGATTCTGGCCGGAAGATTGGGCAAAGAAACATCCGGATGCCTATTCACTGGTTCCCCAGGAAACCTGGGACGAAAACTGGCGGGTCCGCGGGCCGGTTGAGAAGATGCCGAAAGAGAAAGAGATCGAGTTCGCACGGTATGTACGCGGCCAAATCCTCGAACTGCTCAGTAACTACGGCAAAATCGATATTGTGTGGTTCGACGGTAACCCCTTTGAAACACTCATGCCGGTTACTGTCGATGAAATCAGATCGGCCCAGCCTGGAATCCTTATCAATCCGCGGCTCCACGGCACGGTCGATTTCGCTACCCCGGAAAACCGGATACCCAAGAAAAAACCCGAGGGATGGTGGGAAGGGTGTTTTATCTGGAACCGCGGCAGCTGGGGCTACTCAGCGTGTGAACGCTACGAAACCACCGGCTGGTTTCTCGATATCT
>JABGPX010000047.1 GCA_018644745.1 Spirochaetales bacterium | reverse complement strand
AGCTTGATCATTTTTCTATCAAAATCCTGTAAGTATCTCCCTCTATCCGCGAAACATCGTGGATGATATATCCTTGTTCTTTCGCCGATTTCGGTACATTTTGTAGTGGTTCACCTTTTTTCAAGGTTACCTCAAGCTGATCGCCTTTTTCGAGCTTCTCGAGTTCAAGTTTTGTTTTTACGAAAGTCATCGGGCAATGGTCCAAAGTAATATCAATTTTATGGGTCGTCATTTTTCCTCTCCTTTTTTTCTGTTAAATAAATAGGGTCTCGCCGCCTTCAGCTAGTTCGAGAAACTTAGAAACACCTATTATTTCAGTAACATATGGATCGAAATTGTCTTTACCAAGGCCGAGAATATTCATCGACATTTCACATGCGTAAAATCCCACTTTTAACGCTTTGCTGGCTTCTATGAGCTCTTCCAGGGTGGCAACATTTCTTTTTTTCATGAGTTTTCTCATAACTCTTGGGCTGGCTCCGCCGAAATTCAAACGACTCATGGGCACATTCTTCATTCCGCCCTGGAGGAATCCGAATGCCCGTGCCGAGAGTCCTTTTCCGGTGAACCTGTGTCCAGGGCTGCTTTTTAGCAGATTCAAACCCCAGAAGGTAAAGAAAACATTAACTTCATAATTTACTGCCGCGGAACCTGCCGCTAAAGTGAAGGTCGCAACGGCTTTGTCGAAATCTCCGCTAAAACATATGATCGAAAGCTTTTTCATGCTCGTTCTCCTGATGTGGATGGGTTAGGTATCTCACAAACCGCCTGCTCGTATTCTTCGATAGTAGTAATTGTGGGATTTCCACCGCAGATCGGGCAATCCGGATTCTTTTTTACGTTTACAGTTCTGAATGACATATCCAGCGCGTCAAAAAATAAAAGCCGATTTGTGAGCGGCTTACCAATACCGACCAGATACTTCACCGCTTCCGCTGCCTGGATTGTTCCGAGCATGCCGGCAATCGCTCCGAAAACCCCTGCTTCGCTGCAGGTTGGTACCGCGCCCGCGGGAGGAGCAGACTCATAAACACATCGGTAACATGCGTTTCCAGGCGAATAGGTCATGGTCTGACCCTGAAAACGAAGAATCCCGCCTTGCGAAAATGGCTTGCCTGAGAAAAAGCAAGCGTCATTTACCAGAAATTTTGAAGGAAAATTATCCGTGCCTTCAATGATAAAGTCATACTCGCTGATTATTTCTAATGCGTTTTCCGCTGAAAGGCGGTGGTTGTAAGGTATTACCTTCACGTCCGGATTGAGCCTGGTTATGCTTTCTTGAGCGGATTCGACTTTTGGTTTCCCGACATCCGCGGTCCCATGGATGATCTGCCTTTGTAAATTGCTCAAGTCCACCGTATCTGCGTCAATGACGCCGAGAGCGCCGACACCAGCCGCCGCGAGGTATAATGCAATTGGCGAACCAAGGCCTCCTGCGCCTACAATAAGCACTTTTGAGGCGAGTAGCTTTTCTTGTCCAACTCCACCCACGCCTTGAAGCAGTATATGCCTTGAATACCGTTGGATCTGATCTTCATTAAGTGACATCAGCCGGCTCCCCCGCCCATAAAGTATAAAAATTCTACTTCATCATTTTCTTTCATGAGTGTTGATTCAAATTTCTCCCGTTTGATGATATTTCCATTGAGCTGGACCGAAACCATGTCTGGCGATGTTACATCTTCTATTTTAAGAAGCCCTATAATGGTGATTTCAGCGTCCTCTATATTTTTCTTTGTCCCATTTACAGAAACAGTCATAACCTTCTCCTTAACTTAACTTCTTTGGTAAGTTAACAATGTCTATAGACTAAGTCAAGTATAGAATGTAATGCTTTTGATTGAAAGAAGAAGGGGATGTCTGTCAGATTGTATAGATGAATTTTCCCTCGGAATCCTGCTGGCGAAGCAGCAATTCTTCGAGAGAAATG
>JABGPX010001001.1 GCA_018644745.1 Spirochaetales bacterium | reverse complement strand
TTGTCTGAACCTTTACCCTTGCCCGTTTTACCATGAAATCAAAGAAACGCTGGTACCAATTGAAACGATTTAGGAGCCGATGAGCGGTGGTAAGAAATAGATAGACAAGAGGACCAACCAGGGCATTGAGAATAATGCAGAATGGAATCAAAAAAAGAAGCGGTAGATCCTGAGACATCCCATATGGGATTGCTCCTCTCAGCTCAAAAATCGGAGCCAGACAGAAAAGGGTGGTTAGAGCGATAGCTTGTCCTGACATGGAATGCATATTCTACTAAAGCCTCGTCTTTAGCAAGATATAATCAGGGCAAATCTATGAATTTCGGCGAATCCTGCAGATATACATCGGTCCTTTTCCATCCGAGGTATCCGGGAAAATCTGAACGCCGAAATCCGTTTTTTCGCCGATATCAACCGGCGGCAGGTCAACTGAAACGGATTTCTTTCTCAAAAGGCGGCCTACTACTCCGTCGTTCTCCAGCGGAGAGAGGGAGCAGGTACTGTACAATATCAAGCCGTCTATCTTTACGGCAAGGAAAGCCGCGGCAAGCATCGCATACGCTTGAGCCGCCAGGTGACGCGTTCGGGCCGGAGACCACTTGGTTAGATGAGTTGGAGAGTTCATGACATGCCTCTCCGAAGAACACGGCGCATCCAGGAGAATTTTGTCATAGACCTCTTGCTCATACAGACCCCAGCGGGTGGCGTCATGGCCGGTTACGGTAACGGTGGGCCGCAGGTTGTCATCGAGGTATTCATCCAGTACCCGGTGAAGCCTTGCTCTTCTTGTTGAGGAGCGGTCATTTGCAATGAGCACTCCCGAGCCTTCTAATGCCGTTGCGAGTACAAGGGTTTTCCCTCCGGGCGCCGCACACATGTCCAGCACATGGTCGCCTGGAGAAACCGCGAGGGCCCGCGCGGAGATTACGGAAGCTTCATCAAGGTAGTAAGATTTTTTAAGTCCGTGGGTGAGCGCGATATGCCCCGGATCCTTCTCAAGAGCGTCGCGAAGAGCAGTCCAGCGATCCTTGTATAGCTCAGCATACCACTCAAAAAAATCCGGTTTCGTTTTGCCGCCGCCCATCAATATTTCTCTTTCTTGCCTATTTCATCAAAGAGTGTTTCATATTCAGCAATCATAAAAGCCCAACTATATCTGTTCATCGATCTGGCCAAGTCAGCAGAACTAGTATCGGAAAATACCCTCAGCTGTTTCATCAGCTTCTCGACAAGCTCATCAAAACTGTTATATAGGCATGCTTCGTGGAACTGTTTGGGCAGGACTTCAGGATATGCAAGCCGCGTAGGAAGTACTGGAAAGCAGCCATGGTGAATTGCTTCAATTATGGATATACCAAAGTTCTCCTGTAGAGAGGTGCTGACAACTACATCACCTTTTGCCAGCCAACGATAATAATCTTCTCGGGAATCTACATGACCATATACCACTATGCGATCGCCGTACCGCTCTTTAGCTTTGATAAATTGCTTTGGAACCATTTGGAAGTTCTCTCCTAAAAGTGCCAAATCAAAATCCAAGCCTTTTTCATCAATCACTTCTAGGGCTTTGAAAAAAGTATCCGGGTCTTTATCAAACTCCCATCTATGGTTCCAAACAATTAGGGGACGTTCGGATTTTGTTTCATGTTTTTCAATTGTATCTGGCATAAATCTGCAGCCTGGATAGAGCACAGATGATTTTTCTCTCAGCTTCTCGATGGTCCAGAAGGGCCGCTTCTTCGGCATTTTACCGATAAAGCCAGGCAGTGCGGCAAAAAAACTATCCAGATGGAATTGGGAATTAAATAGTATCCAATCAGCCGCAAGCCCCGAAGTAATATTAGTAAATCCAAAATGATAATCCAGTTTTTCGCCCTCCGGCACCGGATAAGAAAGCTGGTTTTCGTGGAAATACAGCACAATAGGTGGACACGCGGCACCCCAGAGCGCCTTGATATCCGCCACTCCCATAAGGTCGGTAGCGAAAACGATGTCGAAATCCGCAGGGTCAGGCACCTGCCCATAGAAAGACAGGGCTGCCCCGCGCATTCGCCATTTCCAATAGTGGGCCGATAGAGTGCGGAGATCATATGTATGTTTTGAGTTTTCGATTAGACCGTCGGCAAAATCTTTGTGTGAACCGCCGTAGAAGGATTCAAGAAATAAAATGTTTAGGGTCAGACAGCTGCCTCGCGTGTTGTGAGTTGGCTCTATTGTATGCGAGGTATTTGGAATTGAAAATAGGGAGAGAGCATGTCTATAGTATTTGGAGAAGCCCGAGAGTAAATTGACAAACCTTTCCTGCTTGAGTAATGATTGGTAGGAAACGCGTATAAAAACGAGCAGGGAAAATATGGAATCAAACTTGTTGAACCAATGCAGAGAATATCTTGATTTTGAGGAGCATCCTCAGTTCAGACAGGAGCTTCAAACTCTTATCGATAACAAAGACGAGAAGGGTATTCGTGACCGGTTCTATACTCAGCTTGCTTTCGGCACCGGGGGTTTGAGGGGAGTAATCGGCGCAGGCTACAACCGGATGAATCCCTATATGGTCAAGCGGGCAACCCAGGGGCTGGCTAACTATATCCTGAAGCAGAACTTCGAAAAGCCATCGGCGGTTATTGCATACGATTCTCGCAATTTCTCCCCGGAGTTTTCCGAAAGTGCCGCACTGGTCCTCTGCGCCAACAATATTCGTGCATTCCTCTTTTCCTCGCTCCGTCCGACCCCAGAGCTTTCGTACGCTGTCCGTGTCCTGAATGCAAGTGCCGGAATTGTCGTAACAGCAAGCCACAATCCCCCCGAATACAATGGGTACAAAGTTTACTGGTCCGACGGCGGGCAAATAGTTCCTCCTCACGACGAGGGCATACTTTCGGAAGTTCACGGGGTATCGGGAAAAATCGAATCTATGGCAAAACAGGATGCTGTTGATGCGGGGCTTCTGACATACATCGATTCTAATATAGACCATGATTATCTCGATATGATCGATCGTTATCTTCTTCGCCCGGAATTGCTTTCTGAACAAGCCGCAGGTACAAAGGTTGTGTATACCCCGCTCCACGGAACTGGAGCGTATCTTGTTGAAAAAATATTTAATCGCATGGGTGTAAGCTTTGTCACAGTTCCTGAGCAGCGGGAGCCTGATGGTGCTTTTCCAACGGTTAAATCACCCAACCCGGAAGAAGCAGCAGCGCTGAAGATGGCGCTCGATCTCGGAAAAATAGAAAAAGCCGATCTAATCATGGGAACAGACCCGGACGCCGATCGTCTTGGTGTGGCTGTGAAAGAAGGTGAGAGTTTCCTCTTGCTGTCCGGCAATCAATTGGGGTCACTGCTCTGTGATTACATCTTCAAGACCCGGCAGGAGACCGGAACTCTTCCAGAAAAACCTGTGCTGGTAAAAACGATAGTAACAACGGATCTTCAAACTCGAATCGCCGAAAGCTACGGGGCTAAAGTATATAACGTGCTTACTGGTTTTAAGTATATTGGCGAGAAAATTCGGCAGTTCGAAGAAACGGGTGAAGGATACGTTTTCGGCGGCGAGGAGAGTTACGGGTATCTTGTTGAAACCGAGGCAAGAGATAAGGACGCGATATCCACGGCGGCACTGGCGGTGGAGCTCGCCGTTTACAATCGCTCGAAAGGAAAGACCATTATCGATCATTTACATGATATTTATGCCCGGTTTGGTTTCTTTGATGAAATTCTCATTTCAAAAATCTTTGAAGGAGAAGAGGGGAAAAAGCAGATTGCGGATCTCATGAGCAATCTTCGAAATAATCCGCCGAACTCTTTCGGCGGGCAGCGCCTTGTTGAACTGCGGGACTATCAGGACGGCAGTATAATTGCTGACGGTGTTACAAAACGCGAAGTTATTAATTTACCCGGATCGAATGTTCTTCAATTCCAGTTGGAGAGCGGCGTGTTCAGTGCAAGGCCGTCCGGAACCGAACCGAAGATAAAATTTTATGTGTCCTGCTGGACGGAACCGGGGCTGCCGTTGAAAGAGGCACGAGAAATTACGTTGAACAGGATTGGCAAGGTAAAAACGGATATCGAGACCCTTATCAACTAAGGGGCAGCCCTACTAACTGCTACTTTGCCCTAAAAAAGGCCAAGGGTCTGCGCACTTATAGATAAAAGCCATTCCTTACGATCTGCCGCGCTTGCATTCCACACCGAGTAGAGAAGCCGTGCGCGTCCTTCGATACCGCAAAACTTGAATATATTCTGCTCCCAAATTGATTTTAGGGGATGAGGAGTCCCGTCGTCCTCTGCGTCGGTGGTGCATATTGCCAAGCCGCGCCTCCCCTTCAGCAGTGGGACCAGCTGCTTTGGCAAAAACTCTTCCCCCAGATAGTCGTAAGCGATTCCGGGACGGAACACTCTATCAATCCACCCTTTCAACAGCGCGGGCATCTGACCCCACCAATCGGGATGTACGAAGAAAAGGACGTCCGCGGCCTGTACTTCCTTCATGTATTCTTGGATCTTCTCATCAAAACTATAACGTCTCTTCAATTCGGACTCTGAAAGAACCGGGTCGATACTCGCGGAATACAGGTCGTGAAATGTGATTTTGCCGTCGGCTTTGACAACTGTTTCGCAAATGATTTTGGCTATTTGATAGTTGAAACTGGTTCTGTCCGGATGACAAAGCACAACAAGCGCGTTCATAGGAAAGAGTATAACAAATTCCTCATTATTCATGTTGACCCTTCGGGATTGCATGTGTAGATTAAATAAGACTAAAAAGGTCCTATATAGGAGCGGCAATGCGGTTTCACAGAGACGTTGAATATGCGCTGATTTCTCTTTCAGTTATGATAAAGGAAAGGCGTCTTTATTCAGCTCGTGAATTATCCGGTTCAAATAACGTTCCTTACGGGCTTCTGTGCAAAATCCTTCAGCGGCTTTCAAGCGCACAATTCCTCGAGTCTATACAAGGCCCCAAAGGCGGCTATCGTCTGGCGGTTGATCCTGAGGAAGTATCCTTATCTGAGATTATGGATGCTGTACATGGAGAGGAACACGTAGCGCCGTGTCTCGATGAAGGCGATTGTGGGAGAGAGGGCGATTGCACCATACGCCCCGGCGTGCTGAAGGTGCAGTCGATGTGGGACAACTTAATAACCCGAATGACACTCGCGGAGTTTGTTTCGATGGATGAAAAGCAGATTAATGAACCGACCGCAAAGGAGGCCTAGTATGCCGACGAGAGGCGAGATACTCGATGCATTAAAAAATGTTGAAGATCCGGAGCTCTTTATGAGCATTGTAGATCTTGGACTTGTATATCGCGTGGAAGTACATGAGGATGCCGTGGAGATCGACTATACCCTTACTTCACCTGGATGTCCTTTAAGCGAACAAATCGAACGGGATATACACATGAATGTTGAAATAGTTACCGAATTACCAATAAAGCCGAAACTGGTTTGGGAACCTGTATGGGGTCCCGAATATATGAGCGATGAAGCAAAAATCAGCCTTGGCTACCCGATATAGATAGGAGGAGCAAGCCATGACACTCGAAATAAAAGATCTCCGCGCGTCGGTTGAAGGAAAGGAAATTCTGAAAGGAATAAACCTTACCCTGGAAACTGGCGAGATACATGCTCTTATGGGCCCAAACGGTTCCGGAAAGAGCACTTTAGCCAACGTAATGCTGGGTCATCCGAAATATACGGTTGACGGAGGCAGTATCCTCCTCGATGGGATTGAAGTTCTTGATGTACCAACTCATGAACGGGCACGAAAAGGCCTTTTCCTGGCCTTTCAGTATCCGGTTGAGGTCGGTGGAATAACCATTGGTAAGTTTCTTAAAAGAGCCACCGAACCGCTTTATCAAAAAAATGGGAAAATGGACATTTCTGCATATCTTGCAGATCTGCGTGAAAACATGGCGTTTCTCGAGATCGATCAGCAATTTATCAATAGGTACCTTAACGACGGTTTTAGCGGAGGTGAGAAAAAGAGAATGGAAATTCTCCAGATGCTCATGTTGAAGCCGCATTTCTCCATCATGGATGAAACCGATTCCGGACTCGATATTGACGCTCTGCAGATTGTTTCAAGAGGAGTAAATCGTCTCAAGAATGAGAATTTCGGCGCGCTTATTATCACTCATTACCAGAGAATTCTGAATTACATAAAACCGAACAAAGTGCATGTGCTGTATCAAGGGAAAATCGTCACCTCCGGCGGACCCGAGCTTGTGGAGGAATTGGAAGCAAAAGGGTACGACTGGATTAAGGAGGACAATCATGAGTACGCAATCAGCGGTTGATATAGACGATTATAAGTACGGATTTAATTTCCCGGATCAATCAGTTTTCAAAACAAGAAAGGGACTCGATGAAGATATTATCAAAGCGATTTCAGCACGAAAAGATGAACCTGAATGGATGCTGAATTTCAGATTACGCGCGCTAAAGGCATTTTACCAGAAGGAAATGCCAAATTGGGGTGCCGATCTGGGTAAAATTGATTTTGATGAAATTTATTACTATGCAAAACCTGTGGATGAACAGCAGCGAAATTGGGACGACGTCCCGGATGATATAAAAGAGACTTTCGAACGGATTGGTATTCCCGAGGCGGAAAGGAAGTTCCTTGCGGGAGTTGGTGCTCAATATGATTCGGAAGTCGTTTATCATAGTTTACAAAAAAACCTTGAAGATCAGGGCGTGATTTTTACGGATCCGGAAACCGCTGTCCGAGAGCACCCTGACATCGTTCGGAAGTATTTCGGTACAGTCATTCCGTTCTCGGATAACAAATTCGCCGCGCTGAACAGCGCCGCGTGGTCTGGAGGCAGTTTTGTTTATGTCCCGAAGGGAGTGAAAGTTGATATTCCTCTTCAGGCATATTTTAGAATTAACTCCGAAAACTTTGGACAATTCGAGCGGACTCTCATAATCGCCGAAGAGGATAGCTTTGTTCATTATATCGAGGGATGTACTGCGCCGGTATATACAACCGACTCGCTTCACAGCGCTGTAGTTGAGATAATCGCGATGCCTGGTGCAAGGGTAAGATACTCAACCATTCAGAATTGGTCCGGTGATGTGTATAATCTTGTTACAAAGCGGGCTGTCGCCCATGAAAATGCTACGGTTGAGTGGGTAGACGGCAATATCGGAAGTAAACGCACTATGAAATATCCTTCGATATACCTCATGGGAGAGGGCGCCCATGGTGAAGTACTTTCCATAGCGTTTGCAGGAGATGGTCAGGAACAGGATACCGGTGGAAAAATCATACATGCCGCAGACAATACAAGCTCAGTGGTCACATCGAAATCTATCAGTAAGGACGGCGGGATATCCAGCTATCGCGGCCTTATAAAAGTAGAAGAAGGTCTGGAAAATATAAAATCTCGAGTTGTGTGCGATGCACTTATCATTGATGAGGATTCTCAAAGCAATACATATCCGTATATGGAAATTAATTCGGACGATGTTTCTATGGAACACGAAGCACGGGTCAGCCGCATTAGCGAAGAGCAGCTATTCTATCTCATGACCAGAGGCATGGATGAAGAGGAAGCCTCAAAAATGATTGTCAACGGCTTTCTTGATCCCTTGGTCAAGCAGCTGCCGATGGAATACGCGGTGGAGCTGAATCGGCTTATAGAAATGGAAATGGAAGGATCGGTAGGCTAATCATGGTATCACAAGAAAATACATCGACAAAACAGGCCCTCGCGCTGGACAAAGAATTTGTTGAGGAATTTTCAACAGCAGCGCATGAGCCGAATTGGCTTACGAGTATCCGCCTCAATGCATTGGATTCCTTCAACAAACTAGAATGGCCTAAAGGTGATGAAGAGGAATGGCGGCGTACTTCATTAAAAAAGATTGCTTTTGATTCATATACCCTGAAAGATACTCCGAATTCGGTGCAGATCGTTGATGGCGAAGAGGAAATATCAGGGATTCGCTTCACCGCTGACACGCTTGCGTCATTTACAGGACTAAAGAAGGAGGTCGGTAAAGGCGCCTTTTTACTGCCGCTTCCCTTCGTCGGCAGTTTAGCTGACGATGAAGCAAATGAAAAATATGGAATTATTAAAGTTGCTATGGAAGCTGCCGCGGACACCATAGATAACCGATTTATGGCATGGAATATGAGCACCTGGTCTCATGGTGCAGTTCTCTATGTTCCGGATGGAATCCAATTGGAGGATCCGGTGCTACTAGAGTACACAGATCCTGTGGATGGAAGACTCGTCAACACACAAACCCTGGTTATCCTGGGCAAGGGGTCTCATGCAACGGTAGTACAGCGCTTTGCTGGTACAAACAGTAAGAAAGTACTGTGGAATGCCGGTGTTACCGCCTTAATTGATGACGGAGCACGCCTTTCCTTCACGACTAACCAGCATGTGTCTCTCGATTCGATATTTGTTCAAAACTCTACTTTCCGTGCGGGACGGGATACGGTTATTGAAATTAATGAGGCTTCCACAGGCGGAGGTATGGTGAAAACCCGCAGTGAGGTGTACCTAAATGGTCCCGGCGCCGACGCGCGGCTGAATGGATTATATTATACCGGATCAGATCAGCACATGGATTTGAGAACGGTACAGTATCATCGGGATCAACACTGCGAAAGCACGGCTCTCTATAAAGGGGCGGTGGCAGAAGCGGGTAGAAGCGTGTATCAAGGGCTCATAGATGTGGAAAAAAATGCTTCCGGAACCGATGCATATCTTACTAATAATAACCTTATCCTTGAGAATGGAGCCAAAGCGGATTCTATTCCCTGTCTTGAAATCCGGACAAACGATGTAAAATGCAGCCATGGTTCCACCTCCGGTAAAATTGATGAAGAGCAGCTCTTTTATCTCATGAGTCGGGGAATACCCCGGGAGGACGCGAGGAGAGAGCTTATACTCGGATACTTCGAGGATGTCATCGGCCGGATGCCGGAAATTGCGAGAGAAACGGTGAGAGACAATATTATTAGCTGCGTAAATAGAACGGATAATTGGAGTAGATAAGGTGGCTGATTGGAGAATGGCAGCGTCGGAATCGGAACTCGTCAACCGCTTGAGAGTGGAAATTGATGGATTAGCATATGCACTGTTTCGGCTAGAAGATGGAATATACGCACTGGACGATGTCTGCTCTCATGAATACTCCGAACTTTCGGAAGGAGAAATCTGGGATGGAGATGTTTACTGCGTGAAACACGGGTCGCGCTTCGACATAAAAACCGGTGAAGTGAAAAGCTTTCCTGCGATTAAACCAGTTGATCCGTTTCCTGTGAAAGTTGAGAACGGCGAGATTTTTATTGATATCGAGGGCGAAATTTGAAAACAGATGTGAAAAAAGATTTTCCGATGTTCAAAACCGACGCTGGGATGTCCGCGGATGTATACCTGGATAGTGCTGCGACGGCGCAGAAGCCTCGAGCGGTTATTGAAGCTATTTCTGCATACTATCGGGAAGACAACGCCAATGTACATCGTGCCCAGTACTCTCTTGCCGGTAGAGCGACCGCTGCATATGAAGGAGCCAGATCAAAAATTCGAAACTTCATCAATGCTCGCAGTGAAAAGGAGATCATTTTCACCGGCGGAACCACCCAATCAATAAACACCGTTGCCTGGACCATCGGTCGGACTTTGGTAAAAGGCTCTGCGGTGCTGCTCACCGAAATGGAACATCACAGCAACCTCATCCCATGGCAGCTTCTCGCAAAAGAGCGGGAACTGGAGCTGCGCTTTATTCCTTTCGATGAAGCCGGAGAACTGGATATGGAAGCCGCCGGCGGATTACTGAATAAAGACGTAGGTCTGGTCTCGGTAACTCACATGTCTAATGTTTTCGGCACCGTTAATGACATCAAAGCAATAGTAAAAATGGCTCGAGTCCTGGATATCCCCGTACTTGTCGATGGTGCGCAGGCCGTTCCGCACATACCTGTCGACGTGCAGAACCTGGGCTGCGATTTTTATGCTTTTTCCGGGCATAAGATGTGCGGTCCCACGGGAATAGGCGTGCTCTATGGCAGAGAAGAAATTCTCGACAAGCTTGAGCCGTTCATGGGGGGAGGCGAGATGATCTCATCGGTGTGGCTCGATCATGCGAGGTGGAACGATCTTCCGTACAAGTTCGAAGCCGGGACGCCGAATATCGCCGGTGCTGTAGGCCTCGGTGCGGCGGTCGATTATCTTACCTGCATTGGCATGGATGAGATTCAGAAAGCGGAAAGCTCCCTTACGGCCTATGCCCTTGATATGCTTGCCGGCGTAACCGGCCTTACCATCTACGGCAAAGCGGCTCACCGGGGCGGCGTTATATCTTTTAATCTGGATACGGTGCACGCTCACGATGTAGCTCAATTTCTTGACAGCAGAGGCGTGTCTGTGCGGGCGGGGCACCATTGCGCCCATCCGATCATGAGGAAGCTGGGTATACCCTCAACGGCAAGAGCCAGTTTATATCTGTATAATACAACTGATGATGTCGATCGTTTGGCAAAAGCGCTAATTGAGTGCAGGGAGTTTTTCACAAATGGGCTTTGATGATTTATATCAGGAAATAATCCTCGATCACTATAGAAATCCGCGAAACGCTGCTGATCTTTCCCATGTATCTGAGGAGAATGTTCATGAGAATCCATCTTGCGGCGATTCTCTGAAGCTACAGGCAATTGTGGAAGATGGAATGGTCAGCAAGGTTCAATTCGAAGGAAAAGGATGCGCCATCAGCATGGCTTCCGCCTCAATGATGACCGATTTGCTGTCGGGAAAAACGGTGGGTGAAGCCAAAGGTATCATCTCCTCCTTCGAGAAAATCATGAGGGGAGAAGATGAGATAAAAAAGCTTCATGATTGGGGAGAACTTGCTGCTCTCGAGGGCGTAATCAGCTTCCCTCTACGTATCAAGTGTGCGACTCTCTCATGGCATGCTCTTGAAGTTGCGCTTTCAGATCAATAAATGGTATTCAACGCATAACGAAGCTGGTGCGGACAGCATCGAGACTGTAAGATATAGTTGTTATTATTATTCTACTTTCAAATGCTGTCTAATTCGAGGTAAGCCCAATGCAAAGAATCATAAACAATCCCGACAATGTAGTTGATGATTATCTCAAAGGTTTTGTAAAAGCTCATACTGATATTCTATCGGCCACAAATAACCCACGCGTTATAAAATCTAATTCAACTCCGGTAAAGGGCCGTGTGGGAATCGTCACCGGTGGTGGTTCAGGGCACAAACCTGCATTCGCAGGATATATAGGGAAAAACATGATAGATGCCGTAGCGGTGGGAGAAGTTTTTTCATCTCCCACAGCGATGGCTTTCCTCGACGCATATAAAGAGGCAGACGGCGGCGCAGGCATTGCCTGCCTTTACGGTAATTATGCAGGCGACAAAATGAACGTGGCTATGGCTATTGAGGAGGCTGACGATCTTGATATACAAGTGAAAACGGTAGTGGCTAATGACGATGTGCCTTCAGCGCCCAAGAACGAGCGGGAAAAAAGAAGGGGCGTGGCAGGGGAAATATTCATGTGGAAAGCCGGGGGCGCCAGAGCCGCGCTGGGCGGATCACTGGATGAAGTCGTCGCTTCCGCCCAAAAAGCGATTGACAATACCAGGAGTGTCGGGATTGGTCTCACTCCATGCACTATACCTGCTGTCGGCCACCCAAACTTTGCGATCGAGCCAGGCACGATGGAAGTCGGTATAGGTCATCACGGAGAGCCTGGAATTCGGGTAGCAAACCTTTCCAGCGCCGATGAGATGGCCGAAATGTGCATGGATATTGTGATGCCTGATCTGCCTTTTACGGCGGGCGATGAAGTTGCGGTTCTTGTCAGCGGTCTTGGCGCTACGCCGATTATGGAACTGTATATTT
>JABGPX010000254.1 GCA_018644745.1 Spirochaetales bacterium | reverse complement strand
GGTTTCCCGAATTGAAAATACTCGGTCACGGCCCCGGATTCTGGTCGGAGATCGGCCCGATTAAAAATCCGGATGATCGCGGATCATACCCGGAGTATTCCTTTGAATACGAAGGTGTTGTGCCGGACTTGTTCCGCCGCCGTCCTAATCTCTATGGTGACCTTTCGGCGAACAGCGGGTATAATGCGCTGGCAAGAAATCCGGAGTACGCTGCGAAATTTCTGTATGAATTTCAGGACAGGCTGCTCTTCGGCACCGATATTTGTACCGCCGCTGCCGCGCTGCCGCTGGCCGATTTTCTCCAGGGCCTTCTCGAAGACGGGCAAATCGGCCGTGAAGTATTTACGAAAATTGCCAGGGGTAACGCGGTAAAGCTCCTCGGCCTATAGGATTCATCATTTATGTCTGCAGATCATCAATCTCGTTCTTTTCTTTTTGACACTCACGTGCATACCTCCGAGGTAAGTGCCTGCGGGCATATAGAGGGAAGAGATTTGGCAAGGCAGTATAAAGACGCCGGCTACGACGGTATCGTTATTACCGATCACTTCACTTCGAGACTTCCCAAATTATTTCGCTGCCGATCCTGGGCCGATTGCGTGGAAAGCTATTTAAGCGGCTACAGAGAAGCCGTCGATGAAGGGCGAAATATAGGCCTGAATGTTCTATGGGGATGTGAGATTACTTTTGATTCCGGCCCGGCTGGGGATTTTCTGACATATGGTGCGGATGAGGAGTTCCTCCTATCGAACCCGGACATCCTTTCCATGGATCTATTTGAGTTTCGGGATCTTATCGAAGGCAATGATTTTTTGATCTATCAGGCCCATCCCTTTCGCACCGGCCACGTGCTCGCCCCCCCGGAGCTGCTTGACGGAATCGAGGTAATAAATGGTAATCCGCGGCATTTCAACGACGCGGAGAAAGCGCACAAGGCCGCTGCGTTGCATGGTTTAGCTCTGCTCGCGGGATCCGACGCCCATCAACACCAAGATGTCGGCCGCGCCGGTATCAAACTGCCGCGAAATCCGCAGTCGATGAAAGACTTTGTTGCCATGTTGAGAAATGGAGAGACCGAGAACATAGTTTTTGAATAGCGGCTAAGAGGCAGAGCCGAACGGAGGTAGCATAATGCAGAGATTCAATGACCCACGAGATTGGTTTTTTGAGAAACGATTCGGCATGTTTATTCACTGGGGTATCTATGCGATACCCGCGTGGCACGAGCAGGTTCTGTGGCGGTCTGACATTACCCGGACAGATTACGAGAAGCTGATAAGTGAGTTCAATCCTGTCAAGTTCAACCCTGAACAATGGCTCGATGTGCTTCAGGATGCAGGGATGGAGTACCTGTGCTTCACCGCCAAGCATCATGATGGATTCTGTATGTGGGATACAACGTACACAGATTACAACATTATGAATACACCGTATAAGAAGGACATTTTAGCTAAGCTGGCGAAGGCCTGTCATAAACGGGGCGTAAATCTGGGGATCTATTACTCCCTGCCGGATTGGCATCATCCGAACTGTCCGAACTGGAGTCGGCATCATGAAATGTTCGGGCCCCGTGCCGAAGATGATCCCGATGAAATGAAGTATCTGGAGTATGTAAGAAATCAGGTTCGAGAGCTATGTACGAACTACGGCGCAATCCATGAATTTTTCTGGGATGTGAATGTTGCAGGTTACAGCGATCCGAGCTTCAATAATATGATACGAGAACTTCAACCTCAGGCTGTTATCAATAATAGAGGACCTGATCCGGGTGATTATTCTACGCCGGAGCGGCATGTGCCGGAGGGCCTTGAGTTTTCCACACCTACTGAGGCGGTAAACTCGGTCGGACGAGAGAGCTGGGGATATCGGAAAGACGAGGACTACTACTCAAATAAATTTCTTATGCAGAGCATGGATAGAGTTTTGGCTATG
>JABGPX010000048.1 GCA_018644745.1 Spirochaetales bacterium | reverse complement strand
CATGCTCCCCGAGTCGGACTGCTGGTAAGCCCAATGATAGAGACGCATGGGCAGGTTTGTGTAGATTGTCCGACTCGGCAAAATATACCTCTTTGGTATTTTTTCTTGAGTTTACGCCGGTGGGAGTAGGTGGTCAACCGGCACACAAGGAGAAAGAGGAATCAATATCGTTGCTAACGTATTTCAATTAGAAGATTCAGACGCCATGAACTGCTCCTTCACCAGAATCACGGCGTACGGTTTCCAGTTCTATGCACCGGATCTCCTATAACACCCGCAAAGATCGAGCTGCCGGCCCGACTTACTAAAACCGGGGCTTTTTCTTGCCTTCATGATATTGACTCGAACTACTTGCTTGCATTAAAGTTAATTATGGTATGCGGCGTCGATCTACAAGACGGCGACCGTGTTTATTATGCCATTGAAATCCCCAAACGGACTTGATCCAAAGGACAGGTACCGTATGACTCAGAAGACAGTCGGCATCATCGGGCGCGGCCGTATGGCAACCCATATGATCCATTACCTCATGCTCGAATCGATTCCCGTCGTATCCTGGAATCGTGACGATCCTCAATCTCCACAGGATAAGCTCGTCAGCTGTGGTCCGGTTCTTGTACTCATCAATGATGATGCAATACAACAGTTCGTTAAAGCATATCCAGTCCTTCTTGATCATCAACTGATACATTTCTCTGGTAGCAAAGTACTAAGCGGCATTGCAGGTCTTCATCCTTTGATGACCTTTGGACCCGAACTCTACGACATTGAGACCTATCAGGCTATGCCCTTCATCGAGGAGATGGATGGCTTGCTTTTCAAAGAAGTATTTCCATCATTGTCTAATCCATCATTTCGCATAGATAAGGAACTCAAACCGCTCTATCACGCACTATGCGTGATGGCCGGTAACTTCACGATTATGTTATGGACAAAAGTATTCGATACCTTTGCGGACACTCTTGGTCTACCGAGATCGGTGCTGCTGCCATATCTCGAGCAGACTTGTATGAATGTCGGGACGCAAGGATCCGAGGCATTGACTGGACCGCTTGCAAGGGGAGATTGGAGGACCGTCGCAGAGAATATCAAAACGTTAGATGGCGATCCGTTTCAGGCCGTGTACCGTAGCTTCGCCAAGGCGTACGGATACAAGGGAGGATAGAAATGACAGTTTTGGATTTTTCCAGAAAAAAGCAGAAAGGTAAGCCGATATCCATGGTCACAAGCTATGACAGCTGGAGCGCTTCTCTGATTAACCAAACAGAAATTGACTGTGTTCTAGTCGGAGATAGTGTAGCAATGACCTTGTATGGTTACGATACAAGTCTACACGTAGATACCCAGACGGTGGCGGCGCACACCGCTGCTGTTCGCCGTGCGATGCCAGAGAGATTTGTCATCGCTGATATGCCGTTTCTTTCATACCGGAAAGGATTGAAGGACACAATGAGTAATGTCGGAATGCTAATGAAAGCAGGAGCAAACGCAATAAAGCTTGAAGGAGCAGCCGGAAACGTCGATACAATTCATCACATTGTTGAATCAGGCATTCCCGTGATGGGTCATCTTGGTCTGACGCCTCAGTCGGTATTTCAACTTGGAGGGCATAAGGTGCAAGCTCGCGGCATTGAGGCGGCAACGTTGCTCGGCGAGCAAGCCCTCGCCCTTGAAAAAGCTGGGTGCTTCTCTCTGGTACTGGAAGCGATTCCATCAGAAACTGCGGCTCAAGTGGCCCGTTCTCTGGCTATCCCTGTTATCGGAATCGGTGCCGGCCCGGATGTTGATGGGCAAGTTCTGGTGTTGCAGGATCTATTGGGGATTACCACGACTCTAAAACCAAAGTTTGTGCGGCAGTGGCTCGATGGAGCGCACCTTATCACCGAGGCTCTCAACGAGTATCACCGAGAGGTGGTTGAACACACCTTCCCGACATCT
>JABGPX010000583.1 GCA_018644745.1 Spirochaetales bacterium | reverse complement strand
GATGGTTTTGAATGAGCTGCGCGGCTATCGTGTTTTTTAGATAATTCTCAGCGGCAATGCGAAATTTTCCGCGCTTATCTGATGTGGCGTAAGGAATCTTCAGATCATCCGGCAGATCAACCCGAATCTCGTGGCAGTACGCTTCGGCGATCCAGCCTTTCGCTTCCAACTCTTTCCATGGAACGTCATATCGTTTTGGTCCGACTAAGGTAAATACATCTTCTTCGCGGCCGTCTTCCCTTACCAGGGTCGCGGTAAGCCCCAGCCTGCGAATAGCCTGAATCTCCGCTGTCACCCGGAAAACCGGGGCCGGCAGCAGATGTACCTCATCATAAATGATCAAACCCCATTTATGATTGTGGAAAAGACTGAAGTGGGGAAACGGCGCGTCCTTCGCAGGCCGCCAAGTGAGGATCTGATAAGTCGCGATAGTAACCGGCTTAATCT
Organism: Spirochaetales bacterium; assembly: GCA_018644745.1. The sequence continues at coordinate 1,491 of JABGPX010000583.1, read as the reverse complement.
CCTTTCGATCGCCGGTGTATTCGCCTACCTGTTCGCGGGTAAGGCTTGTTTTATCAACAATTTCTTCGATCCATTGATGAACCGCCGCGACATTGGTACTGAGTATCAATGTGCTGGTTTTGTAAAGCTCCATCACCGCCATTCCAACCACGGTTTTTCCGGCTCCGCAGGGCATTACTACCGTACCATGACCAAAACCCGGCTTATTTTGTCCGAAAAATGCACGGCAGGCGTCCTTTTGATAATCACGGACTGAAAAAGGTGATTTCGCAGTATCGGTTTCGGAGAATGTGAAATCAAGGGATTCGCCTTCGGCGAAAGGTGTTTCGTCTTTAACAGGATAACCGATGCGAATCAACTCGATTTTTACCGCGCCTCGGTCGACCAATCGAACTCTAAAACCGTCTCCATGCGGCTCGAGCAGTCCCTTTAGCTTCTTGTGATGCTCGAGTTCTAATTGAACAGCAGTATCGCTCACTATCAGGATAAGATCGCCGTTATCTAACCGTATCATGCGCACAACACCAAACCTGGAAATTGTATCGACGATGTTCTCAGCTACGCTCCCTGGCACCGGGAAACGGGACCATTTGTCGAGAGCGTCGATTATTTCATCGGCGGAGCTGCCTGAGGAAGCTGCATTCCAGAGAGAGAGCGGTGAGATGCGGTACGTATGCATGTGCTCGGGAGACTTCTCCAATTCCGCGAATACCGCAATATCAGAACGTGCGTCGTCGTATTTCTCTGTATGTACATCGAGTAGAAGAGAACCATCGCTCTGTACGATTAGGGGCAGGATATCGGCCATTGCAGTACACTACAGGCGCTGGACGTGAAATTCAAGAAGCGCCGTTGGATATCCCTGTTTATTTCGCATAGGCTGTGGAACACCTTTTTGGCTGATGATATAATGCGCTAGAAACTGGGGGGGCTATGAAAGAACTCGTAATAGTCGGCAGCGCTTCGGAGAATGCTTTTGTAGAGGATATCGCCCATCACCTCAACCAGCATGAGGATTACCTCGACATTATATCATTGAAAACATTTCTCAATACGGAATTTTGTCCTCGATTTATAATTGATCAGGAAATATCGGGCAATATCGGAAATAAACTCGCAGGCCGGGAAGTGATGATTATTAGTACTTCATTTCCGCCGCTGTCGCGGGACGAACTGGCAATGAGGAATTTCCTCATTGCCCGCGCGGCGAAAGATAACGGGGCCGATCGGGTAATCCTGCTGGAACCGGATCTTTTTTATTCTGCTCAGGATCGAGGCCCTCGACTGGAGCATGGATTTACAGATTACGATCGGAGCCCTGAAGATTTTGGGAAATTCGATGGGCAGCCGTTTTCCGCACGGTTATACGCCGAACTGCTAAAGCAGGCCGGTGTCGACGAAGTAGTTACGGTGCACAATCATTCGACTTCGGTAGAGAAAATCTTCTTGGACCGTTTCTCCGGAAAATTCCATAATTTGAAGCCTGCCGAT
>JABGPX010000763.1 GCA_018644745.1 Spirochaetales bacterium | reverse complement strand
ATACCGCATCAGGGTTATTCCAAGAACTGTTGTAGGATTTACAAAGTTTACCATCCAGGCGTTCGGACAAAGCTCTTCCGCGTCCTTTGCCATATCCATCAGCTTGGGGATCTCTCTCAGAGCCCGAAAAATACCTCCGGGTCCGATTGTGTCTGATGAACACATACTCACCCCGTATTTTGCGGCGATACTTGTATCGACTCCCCGGAAGTGGGCGTTTCGATCGCTGAAAGTAGTAACAACGAAGTCCGAATCCTTCATCACATCTCGGCGGTTCGTGGAGCCGATGAGCTTACATGGCGCGCCCGTGGCATCGATCGCCAGTTTTGCCAGATCCATCATGGTCTTCAGCACATCCGGATTTGTATCGACCAGGGCGAGGGTTCCGGATCTCAGCGTTTCGCTGGTAACCATGTTCCAAATTACCGGCCTTCCGAAGAAAAAGCTTCCCGCGCCAAGAACTGTTATTTTTGGTGACTGCATAATATTTCTCCTTCTGCTTGGTAAATAATAACCGACTTCGCGGCGAAATGCAGCCAGTTCCGGTCCTTTTTAAATAACCGTTTGAGCTTTTCCAGGGCGGCGTCAATCTAATCCAGAGAAATAAGCGAAAGGGCATACCAGTACTGCATCTCTATGTTATAAATGAGGCTTCTCTTCTCGATATAGATTATGGCGATTGCATTATGCAGGACGGAAAAGTGAAATTGATATCCAGTAACGACACCTGCCATCAGAACAGTTTTTCCGATAAGCTGGATGGTGGAGATTTTTAGTTTTCGGCGAGGAGAGAGACATGAAAATAGCTGAGGTTCTGCCTTCGACTCCTTCTCCATTGTGGCGGCTGGTAGCCCAATGCGGGGTCGGCCATGTTGTGGGAACGTTTTCCCGAGATCCTGAGGGTTGTGACGGCAATGAGATGCCCTGGCATCTGGGGCCTCTCAGCAGAGCCCATACGGCCTACAAGCAAGGCGGCTTTGAGCTGGCAGTCGTTGAAAGCAGGCCTCCCATGGAGAAGATCAAACTCGGGCTGCCCGGCAGGGATGAAGAGATAGAAGAAGTGGAGCATCTTGTACGGGCCCTCGGTGAACTCGAGGTTCCGGTATGGTGTTATGAATGGATGCCGGTAATAAACTGGGTACGGACGAGAATGGACATACCCGGCCGCGGCGGCGCATTGGTTACCGGGTTCGACAGGGAGGAATCGGAGAAGCTGCCGAAGGTTGATACCGGAGGGCTTACAGAGGAAGATCTCTGGATCAACCTGAAATACTTCCTCGAACGAGTAATACCGGTTGCTGAAGAGGCCGGTGTGAAACTCGCTATGCATCCCGATGACCCGCCGATATCCCCCGCACGGGGAACGCCAAGGATTATGACCAGTTTAGACGCTTATCAGAAATTGATTGATCTGATCCCCAGCCCATCGAATGGAGTTGCTCTCTGCCAGGGCAATTTCTCCCTTATGACTGATGACGTTCCCGCCGCGATTCGTCACTTCGGATCACAGGACCGGATTTATTTTGTTCATTTCCGCGACGTAAAAGGTACGATTGAACACTTTGAAGAAACTTTTCACGATGAAGGAAAGACTGACATGCTCGAATGTATGAAGGCATATAAAGAAGTCGGTTTTTCCGGAGTCTGCCGCCCCGATCATGTTCCCACTATGGAAGGAGACGTGAACGACCAGCCCGGTTATTCATCCATCGGAAGGCTGTTTGCTATTGGTTATCTACGCGGCCTGAGCCACGCGGTTTACGGCCGATAAATCTGCGAGAGGATTAAACTGAGCGATGAATGTGTTAGTAACCGGCGGTGCCGGGATTGTCGGGCAGTCCTTGGTGCAAAGGCTTCACAGCTTGGGCCATCGAGTCCTGGTCGTCGGCAGGAGAACTGGTGTAAGTGTCCCCAATGCCGATTACAAAACCTGCGACAT
>JABGPX010000049.1 GCA_018644745.1 Spirochaetales bacterium | reverse complement strand
GAAAAGCTTCAGGAACTTGCCCGCAGCATCGGCCCGGCCGAGCGCTGGGATGATGCTTCGCTCTGGTACTATGTAGATATCCGCGACGTGGCCCGAGCGCATAAACTCATCTTTGATGCGCTGGACCGATTACCTACCCACGATCGCTTTCTTATCACCGCCGCCGACCACCGAGCACAGGAGGAGTCGCGGGATCTCATAGAGAAGTTTCGGCCGGAGATGGCGGCCCAGATACCAATAAACCTGACTGGAAGGCAGTCGTTTGCAAGCTGCAAAAAAGCCGAAAATGCCTTTGGATATCAACCTCAATATTCATGGACGGACTGGCTTTGATAATCCGCGTATGGAGTAATTCACTATGAATCAGATAAAAATAGGCACTATCGTACACGGCGATAAGGCAAAAGCACTCATACCAAAGCTCGCCAAATACGATTTCGAAACCTATAACCTGTATTTCTTTGGAGACGCAGCACGGGGTGTCGATTGGGCAAAATACTCAGAGCAAGTTATGCCTCTGGTAAAAGAGAACGGCAGGACGATTTCAAGCGTCAGCATATTTCTCAACCCGCTAGTGCGGGAAGATGACATAGAAACCTGGCAGCAGGTGATCGATTGTGCATCAAAGTTTGGCTGCGATACCGTAACTGGATTTACCGGCAGAATCGTAGACCGGCCTATAGACGAATCCATACCGCGGTTTAAGGAAGTATTCTCAGAATTGGCATCCCGGGCCGCTGACAAGGGAGTTCGGATCGCTTTTGAAAACTGGAACGGGGAGGGCGACTGGTACCGGGGCGATTGGAATATTGCTCATAGTCCCTCGTCCTGGGAGCTCATGTTCGACGCACTTCCTTTGGACAACTTGGGTCTGCTCTGGGAGCCGGCACATCAGATGGTTCTGCTTATCGATCCGGTAGCTCAACTACGGAAATGGGTGGGAAAGATATTCCACCTTCACGGCAAGGACGCAAATGTGTTCTGGGACGTTGTTCGGGAACGCGGCGTCGGCGGGCCGGATGAAATAGCAATCCCGAGAACACCTGGTTTTGGGGATTTGAATTGGGCGGACATTTTTTCAATTCTCCACCAAAATGGGTTCAACGGATCCGTCGATATCGAGGGTTTTCATGATCCGGTTTATAACGGCGAATGGGAGTTCACCGCGCAGCTCAGGGCACTTGAGTACCTCAAAACAGCACGGGGCGGAAACTACGTGCCGAATCCTTGGTGAGAACAAGCGGAAGCGAAGTGGCGCATCAAATGCGTCACAATGTTTCATTTTGTTGACAAAAACGCTTTGCAATCGTATTCTAGTTTATAAGCAAGTCATGGCCGCACACGGCCGAACCCGGGGGTTCTTTGTCGCCCGAACAATCCGCGAAGAAAGAAAGTGCTTTTTTAGACATTTTTCGAATAGGAAAGCATTTCAGGCGGCCGGAGCCGATTGAAGTATCGATTGCCGTATTTTCCCTTAGTCTGCTCCCTTTAACGCTGCTTTTGTTGAGAGGATACCCAAATAGGATTCCCAATGATACCCTCACTGCCCAGTACATAACCGGCTTGATCGCGCCAGTAGTAATCTTCGAGCTGATACTCAATCGAAGTCTCTACCGGTATCTGCTCATCGCGGTTCACGCGATACAGGTAATGGTAATCCTCGAGATACTCGACGGTGCTTTTTTGATTGTCGAGTTATTCGCACTTCTTCCGCTCATCATGCAGATAAGCCTTCGCTTATCGGTCGGATTCGGAGCAATCATTTCCGGGTCTCTCATATTCATCCTTACCTTTGCCGGAATCGAGGGAGGAATGCCGGTGATCGAACGGATTTCACTATCGCTGATTGAGCTGTTTTTTGCATTCCTCTCAGTTATTGCTATTCTGTTCCGGGAGCGGCTCGTTCAGGCGAGTCAAACCATTGCTCTACGGGAGAGAAGCCT
>JABGPX010000050.1 GCA_018644745.1 Spirochaetales bacterium | reverse complement strand
TGCCCGAACAACTCACTTTCAAGTAAATGCTCAGGCAAGGCCGCACAATTGACCCTAATAAACGGCATTTCTACCCTGGAACTATTAAGATGAATTTGCTCGGCAAATAATTCCTTGCCAACCCCGCTTTCACCGAGAATAAGAACCGACGAATCCGTAGCGGCCACGCGCTTTGCTATAGCGAGTTTCTCCTGAATTACCGCGCTCTTCCCGACAAATGTATGATATCCTTTTACCGATTCAATCTGATCTTGCAGAAAATACAATTCTTCGCGAACCCTCTGATATGAATGAGCGTTTTGTATTGCCAAAGCGGCTTGCGTCGCAAACACTTCCAGCCATTGAAGGTCGTCGTCGGTAAATGATCGCCCGCCCTGTTTATTAATGATTTCAAGAACACCAACACACCGATCTTTTATACGCATTGGCACTGCTAAGATCGAGTTGGTGGGAAAACCGATTTTCTTGCTTATATCGGAAAAGAAGCGTTCGTCGTTGGCCACGTCGTTTACGATGAGCGAGCGATTGCGTTCGGCGACCCAACCGGCTATACCTTCGCCCATATTAAGAGAAAAGCGTTTTACGTCGGCGCCCTTTGAGCCAAGAGCAATTTCAAAGTAAAGCTTATTATTTTCTGGATTAACGAGGAGAAGCGATGAGGCTTCTCCTGAGGTCAATTTGGTTGCTGATTCGAGAATTCTAGTTAATAAAGTGCTGACATCCGTATAATTAGAGCTAATGAGAGTGTTTATCTCGATGAGTGTTTCTAGTCTGCTCGCATCGATAGGTGATGTAAACATGCTCTATGATTCGAACGAATCATCACCTTTATCTCTGAGAAGATCTCCCAATGTAACTTTTGCCTCTTCGGTATCGTCATGAATATACTTCGACAATTCCGCTCTCTGCTGATTTTTGAAATAATCCTTGATTGAGAGCGAAAGCCGCTGCTTTCCGGGACTTATGTCAGTAACAATTGCTTTAACCTTGTCCCCGACTGAGAACTTAGCTAAATCCGTATCTTCTTCTTCCCGATCGGTGTCCGGCATTACGGCGTTCGATTTGTTTACAAGGCCTTCGATATCGCCTTCAACCTTTACGAAAAGACCGAAATCGGTGATACTGGTAACTTCGCCGTCGATTACTGAACCGCGCGGATATCCGCCGGCGAGGCTCTTCCAAGGATCGTCTGAAAGCTGCTTCACACCAAGCCGGATTCTGCGAGCTCCCTTATCAACCTCTATAATAACAACTTCAATGTCCTCGCCTTCGCTTACGACCGAGGATGGATTTCGTATACGTTTTGTCCACGACATATCTTCGACATGAAGAAAGCCGTCGATTCCTTCGTCAATTTCTATAAAAGCGCCGCTGTTTGTGATCTTTTTTACCGGTTTCTTTAAATGCATTCCAACGGGAAACTTGAGATCTATAGAATCCCATGGATTCTCCAGCACTTGCTTCAAACCCAGTGAGATACGGCCCTGCTCCAGGTCGTAGGCCAATATTTTTGTTTCAACTTCGTCTCCTGGGCTGAGTATTTCCTTCGGGTGATTGATTCTTTTAACCCAGGACAGCTCTGAAATATGAGCGAGCCCTTCTATACCTTCGGCGATTTCTATAAAAGCGCCAAAATCTGTAAGCTTAGTGACTTTGCCGTTTACTACGTCGTCTACGGCGTAGTGAGACTCAAAAGTAGTCCAGGGATCCGGAGTGAAATGTTTCAAGGAAAGGTTTATTTTCTTTTCCTCAGAATCCATTCGAATAACTTTGAGCTTTATTTCCTGATCCTTCGCAACATAATCTTTGGGCCGGGTTACATGGCCCCAGCTCATATCGTTGATATGCAAAAGTCCATCGAAACCGCCGAGATCTATAAAGGCACCGAAAGAGGTAAAGCTTTTCACAGTTCCGGATATTTCATCTCCGATATGCATATTCTTGAAAA
>JABGPX010000198.1:2197-12037 GCA_018644745.1 Spirochaetales bacterium | reverse complement strand
GTTGCATTATCCCAAGTTTCGCAAGCCACTTTGGCGCCTGTTCCATCGGGTCGTTCCGGCATGAGATTGCTCAATACCGCGCGAACATCACGAGGCAGCCATCCCGCACGAAACGGTACGAAGCAGATATGCATCGCCAGATCTCCCATCACCCCGTATTCACCGTTAAATTCAACCATCCGTTTCCAGTTTATGGGCTTGTCTGGATTGAGATCACTGGAGTGCAGGAGCTCCACATCAACTTCAATGATGCGGCCGAAGGCATCATTTTCGATCATCTGACAGATCCGCTGCATTCCCGGAGCGAAGTAATACTGGGAACAGCATCGGACAAATACTTCAGGGTGCTCATGCACAGTTTTCAGGATCGCTTCGTTTGCTTTTAAATCTATCCCGAAGGGTTTTTCCGCCATCAGGTGCTTACCTGCTTTGATGATATCGATATACATCTGCTCATGCAGATTGTGAGGAACCGCGCAGTAGACCGCTTCGACCTCCGGATTGCTCAGTAATTCATGATAGTCTGTTGTTACCTGCTTCACAGTACCGAGCCCTTCGCGGTACCACGCCTCCCGACCGGCCGGCATGGTCTTGCTGCAGAGCGCAATTATTTCCGGCTTTACATCTATTCCGGGAAGGTGAGACCATCGCATCGCGGCGCTTGCAAATTCCTTGCCCATAAGGCCCAGACCGATCAGACCGAACTTCACTGTTTTCATACACTCTCCATTAGTCTTAATAAAAAGATGGCAAAACCGCGCTGCCCATAATAGGTGCCGCCCATTGAGTCGTCAACGCCAAGAAAGAAATACCCGTTCTCCTTCCGCTCTATGAGATTGGTTCTCCGAGAGCGTCAAAAAATTTAATCTTCTGAGGAGGGTTTGTATATTCATTTCGAAACAAGATCCAGACCTGCTCTGAGTTTCCTGCTTCAGTCGGTGAGCCCGGCTTGACCCTCCGGGTATACTCATCGCGAAACCCAAGTTTCTCTGCCACGTGAGCACTCGCGGTATTTACCGGATCGCAGTGAATCTCCAGGTAATCTACGCCGATTATCTCAAACGCTGCACGGCACAAAGCAGCCGCAATCTCCGTCGCATAACCCCTTCCAGATTCGCCTGCTCGAATCCAGTACCCTATTTCCAGGCCGTTTCCGGATGGTCTCGTATGTAAGCCGGTACTTCCAATCAACATGTCGTTGTCGGCGGAAAACGCACCGTAAACGAAATCCGTATTAAGGTCGAATTGACCCCGCCAGCGGCGCAGCATCGCGATCTTCTTATCCAAAGCTGTCGGCTCAAACTGCACCCAAGGCATCCATGGCCGTAAATGCTCAATGCTCGCGTCTACCGCATCCTTCACTATCACCGCGTCGGTTGGATTATACGCCCTTATGAGAAGGCGATCAGTTTGTATTGCATAGACCGGATTTTCCATCACCGCATTTTAGGCAATATTCCCTCTTGAAAACAAGCCCCACGCATTGATGCCGTCACTACGCCGGTGTATGCTCATCGGTATTATGCGGCATATTATTTCTGAGCCTGAACAGATCTTATGGAAATCTCCAGATCCATCGAATATATTTAGCGGGAGTCCGGGGATCTGCCGGCTGGCCTCCGGCCGGCTTGCAGCGACCCACGACATCCGCGGCCCCGGCATGGCAGGTCAGCCGGGAATCGCGGTCAAGAGCAACTCCCTCGGAATCATCTGGCTGAGTGACGATCACGGCCGGAGTTGGCGCAAAAGCGGTACTTTCCCATTCTTTCATGCCCGCCCTTTCTCAGCGGGTAAATCACTTTATATACTCGGCCATGACGGTGATCTCATGATCATGAAATCGGATGACGATGGTGAGACATGGCAAAACCCGGCCCGGCTCACATCGGGTCAGCAGTGGCATCAGGCGCCGTGCAACGTGCACTACGCAAACGGCTGCGTATACCTGATAATGGAGAGGAAAGTATATGATGACATTCGTGGATGGTCGGTAAGCGTGCTCGCGCCGGTGCTCATGAGAGCACCTGTTGAAGCAGATCTGACCGAACGGATATCATGGACCTTTGCCTCAGAAACAGCATTTCGAGATATCGTGGATACCGCTGAACTCGATCACCATGGGCTGCCTTTTTTCTCCAGCCCCGCGAAAAATTACTCGGAACTGGCTCCCGGTCGTTACTGCGCTCCCGCCGGGTGGCTTGAAACCAACGTTGTCCAGTTCAGGGATCCTGGCCACTACTGGTTCGATCCGGATGGAAAAACGATACACCTCTGGATGCGAGCTCACACCGGCATGACAGGGTACGCGGCCATAGCCAAGGTTATTGAACAAGGCGATACTGCCGGTACCGGTGAAATGGTTACGACGTTGGAATCTGCTCCTTCAGGGAAAACCTGTGTTTATGTTCCCTGTCCCGGCGGGCAGATGAAATTTCATGTTGTGTATGATGAAAAGACTTCACTATACTGGCTGCTGTCAACCCAGGCGACCGACAGCATGACAAGAGCGGAATTGCTCGGAAACGACAGGTACAACCTTCCAGATAATCAGCGTTCGAGGCTGCAGCTCAGTTTCTCACGCAACATGATAGATTGGTGCTTTGCAGGAATGGCTGCAATCGGCGGAAACGAACGGGCCTCTCGTCACTATGCTTCAATGATAATTGATAATGAAGATCTCATCGTCTTAAGCAGGTCGGGAGACGAACACATCAGGAACAAGGAACCTCAACAAGATGCTCACGAAGGAAACCTGGTAACCGTCCACCGAGTGCCAAATTTCAGGGAATTAGTTTACTAAGAACCGGCTATTTTTTTTTCGCCGAACCATTCTTCCCGTTTTTCGACGACGTTTTAGCGGCCGGCTGTTTACTGGTTTCAAACTTCGCCGACCTGACTTCTTTGGTACTCAGCCGAACACCATTGGCCTTTACGCTCTTGATAAGATAGTCGTCTACAACAAATGATTCTTCCAATACTTTTAAACGCGGTTTTGGCTTGTAGCTGACGATGAGATCAACACCTGTTCTCGTGGTCAGCTTGAGAACGGTCGCTTCGTCAGGCACCAGAGAATACACCTTTTCGAGTATAAACTGCTCGATCTTGCAGCGCTTCAAATACGCATATCCTGTTTTCTTGTCGCGGTAGATAAGAGTGATAATTGTTTCGGTGAGTTTCTCCTTGTCCGCGAGACCGCATGAAAGAAGGCCCTTGCCTACATAGAGCTTCTCTGGAGCATCAATTACCGAGTACTCGCCGGTTCTCCGGATTACCAATACCCGGTCATAATGGGAAACTGGAAAAAGCACCTTGCCATCCCGCATACCATGGCCCAAATATCCGGAGGCACTGTTATATCGCAGCTCGAGATTCCGCTGGGCGACTTCTCGCACATCCACCCGGTCAAATGATATCAATTCCGATTTCCGCGCAAAATCCTTGCTTTTATCCTCAATAATTCCGTCGAGAAAACCGGTGGCATAATCGATGAGATGCTTCAGATGGAAGGTTATCTGCTTGAGCCGTTCCCGCATCTCATCCATCTCTTTCCTGGCTTTATTGATGTCAAATAATGATATCCGGCGAATTGGTATTCGAAGAAGACGTTCAACGTCTTCTTCCGTAACGTCCCTTTTTATCTGATCATGAAACGGGACAAAGCCGTCTATAACCGCTTTGCTAACTTTCTCCTGAGTATCCTTCTTTTCTATATCCTTGTAGATCCTCTCTTCCACGAAAATACGCTCGAGAGTACGGGCATGAAGTCTATCGTTGAGATGACCCCGCTCGAGCTCGAGTTCCTTTTTGAGGATCGCCACAAGTTGTTTCGCGTGGTATTCGATTACCTCGGTAACCGTCATAATCGCGGGTACTCTCCCGTAGATTACCAAAAGGTTCACCGAAATAGATTGCTCACATTCGGTAAAAGCATACAACGAGTCGACAACTTCTTCGGCGTATACTCCCCGCGCGAGCTTTACCTCTATTTCCACCTTTTCACTGGTGTAGTCATTTATCTCGGCGACCTTAATCTTGCCTTTCCTCGAGGCGGACTCGATAGAATTGATGATGCTCTCAGTGGTCGAGCCGTAGGGAATCTCGAGGATCGTAATTTTTTTCTTGTCTTTGCTGATTTCCAGCCGCGCCCGCACCCGGACTTTTCCAATACCATCCTCGTAATCCGCGGCATCGATAAATCCGCCGGTTGGAAAATCCGGGAGCAGCTGGAATGACTTGCCTTTGAGGCACGACTTTACCGCTTCGAGTACTTCGATGAGGTTATGCGGAAGAATCCTGGTAGACATGCCGACCGCAATTCCCTCCGCGCCTTGAACCAGCAGTACCGGTATCTTCGCAGGGAAAGCGATCGGTTCCTTGTTTCTTCCGTCATACGAGTCTATAAAATCGGTAATCTCCGGATTGTATAGGACGTTCTTTGCAAAAGGTAAAAGACGGCATTCGATATATCTTGCCGCCGACGGATCATCACCGGTATATAAGTTGCCGAAATTCCCCTGCTTCTCGATGAAGAGATCTTTGTTCGCCAGAACCACCAATGCCGAATAGATCGACGCGTCGCCGTGGGGATGATACTTCATGCAATGGCCGACTACATTCGCCACCTTGTTAAACCGGCCGTCATCCATCTCGAGGAGTGAATGCAGGATACGTCTCTGAACCGGTTTCAGCCCGTCATCAATATGGGGGATCGCCCGGTCCTTGATAACGTAAGAGGCGTACTCAAGAAAGTTAGTGTCAAAAAGCGTCTTTGCGTATGGCATTACACCAGATTCTCCATGATGTACTCCCGTCGTTCCGGAGTATTTTTCCCCATATAGAAAGTCAGGGTTTCCTGGATCCCTTTTATTGATTTCACTCCGACTTTTACGGCTCTCATATCCTCACCGATAAATTGGCCGAACTCTCTCGGCGAAATTTCGCCAAGCCCCTTGAAGCGGGTTACCTCGGGAGTCTTGATCTCCTCGAGAGCTGTATCACGCTCCCGTGGGCTATAACAGTATCTGGTTTCTCCCTTATTCCGCACCCGGAACAAAGGAGTCTCTAGAATATAGACCCTTCCGGCAACTACCAGCTCCTCAAAATAATTCAGAAAAAAGGTGAGAAGCAGGTTGCGGATGTGGAAGCCGTCGTGGTCAGCATCAGTAGCCAATATGATCTTCGCGTACCGGAGTTTATCCACATCATTTTCGATTCCAAGAGCCATCATCATGTTGAAGAGCTCTTCATTCTGATAGAGAGCTGCTCTATTTTTACCAAATACATTCTGCGGTTTTCCCTTCAGCGAGAAAATAGCCTGGGTGTACGGGTCTCTCGAGGAAACCATAGGCCCGGATGCAGACTGTCCTTCAGTGATAAAGATCATCGAGTTCTCGCCCTTTGTCGCATTGTCCAAGTGATACTTGCAATCCTTGAGATTTGGTATCTTCAAGGCGATCTTTTTCGCCGCCTCCCGGGCCTCTTTCTTAACCGCGTTGAGTTCTTTTCTCAGTTTCTCATTATTTGTTATTTTCTCATCAAGCTTCTTGGCTACATCCTTGTTGCGATGAAGAAAATCCATGATAGCTTCGCGAACTTCATTGACAATCCAGCTGCGAATTTCGGTATTACCGAGTTTGTTCTTAGTCTGACTTTCAAAAACCGGACTCTTCAGCTTAATTGCTATTGCGCCAGCTAAACCTTCTCGAACATCAACACCTGAATAAGTTTTCTTATAAAATTCATTTACGCCTTTCAGAATACCTTCCCGAAAAGCGCTTTGATGTGTACCGCCATCGGAAGTGTATTGCCCGTTTACAAAGGAAAAGTATGTCTCACCATAGTTATTTGTATGGGTAAGGGAGAACTCGATATGCTTTCCTCGATAATATCCGATATCGTAGAGAGTATCGTCTTCCACTTCGGCATAGAGCAGGTCGTAAAGACCGTTCTTCGACTGATACCTGTTCTTGCCGAATTGTAGAGTTAAACCACTATTGAGATATGCGTAATTCCAGAGCCGCTGGTCAATGAACTCATCCTGGTAGCAATATTCATTAAATATCTCACTGTCCGGCAGAAATTCAAAATAGGTGCCGTCCTTTTCACTTGGTGCTTTTCCTTGTTTCTTGCTCTTCAGCTTGCCCCGTTCAAAAACTGCCTCAAAGTATTTGTTCTCTCTAAAAGAGACCACACGAAAGCGGCTGGAAAGTGCGTTCACCGCCTTGGTTCCCACACCATTTAGGCCTACGCTGAACTGAAATACATCATCGTTATATTTCGCCCCGGTATTAATTATTGAAACACAGTCGATTACCTTACCTAGCGGTATACCCCGCCCGAAATCACGCACTTTTACTAGATTATTCTTTATATCGATTACTATCCTATTCCCAAATCCCATGATGTATTCATCGACGGCGTTATCGATGATTTCTTTCAGGAGAATGTAAATTCCGTCATCAAGATTTCCGCCGTCACCGAGCCGGCCGATGTACATTCCTGTTCGTAAACGTATGTGCTCGAGAGAGCTGAGGGTCTTGATTTTACTTTCGTCGTATACTGACGCAGCTTTCGCCACGGCTTTCGAATTGGCAACTGCTTTCGCCATGTCAGCCTTCTTCTCCTTGCTAAGGATCCAAGATGAGGTTCTCGAATTGGTCGAGCTATCCGGCTATTCCGCTGAAATTGGATCCCCTCCCACGGGTATGCCTAATTGTAGTAAATACCTTAGGTGCGAGTCAATCGAGGGTTTTCTCCCATTGAGCGAAACCTTCCGAGGTTTTCTGGGCTTTTGCAATAAGGAATGTCAGCAGCCTCGGCATGAGCCACTGAGCAAACTCCAGCGCTTTCCCGGCAGGGGTCATAACTATTTTACGCCTTCTGCGGCGGATCTGCTTGAATACCATCGCAGCCACTTCTTTCATCGTTGAGTGAGATTTGTTGGTTACTTTAATCGGGCTTCCATCGGCGCCTAGCAGTCGCTTTTCAGGATCATTTTCGGTAATACCGACATACAGGATTCCCACATGAACACCGGACCCGGCTTGCTCTATCCACAATGCTTCGGTTATAGCGGTAAGCGCCATTTTACTTCCGCAGTAAAGCGATATATGGGGCATTCCTCTTACACCCGCAAGGCTCGAAATAATTTCGATAGTGCCCTTCTGTCTGGTAATCTCCGGCAAAGCTTTGATGATCGGCAAGGCCACGCCTACAATATTCGCATTTATTACAGAATGCACGACTTCACCGCTCAAATCCGAGAAACGGCCCCGCATCATTACACCGGCGTTACATATCAGAATATCGATTCGACCCCAAGTATCAATCGCCGCCTTCATAAGCCCGGCTGCGTCATCCTCGTTACTCATGTCACCGGCAAAAGTAAGAGTTTTTTCACCTGTCGGATCCAATTTCTTCTGAGCGCTGGCCAGCCGCTCGGGGTTTCTGCCGTTGAGTGCCACCTTTGCTCCATGTTCGAGAAATAACTCAGCGGTATGGAATCCAATTCCCCGGCTCGAGCCGGTAATAATAACAACCTTATCGAAAGCATCCCTCACGTTTTTCATTTAGCGGCCGCCTTGATGTAGCCGTTGTCATAAAACCAGCGGTACGCCTCTTCTATCGCCTGAACAATCGGTGTCTGGGGCAGTTCGAGTTCACGGACTGCTTTGGCTGCGGTGTAGAAGTGGCAATCCTTGGAGATTCTCGCCATCGGGAGGCTTATCTTTGGCTCCTTATTCAATATCCGACCGAAAAATGATCCGAAAGCACCGGCGATGAGACTTACGGCCGGCGGGACTTTCAACCCGGGAGCTTTCACCCCGGCGACCTCAGCCATAATAGAGAAAACATCCTTGTAGGTGAGATTCTCATTCCCGAATATATAGCTCTCGCCGGTCTTTCCCTTCGTGAGGGCATTTGCAATTCCGCAGGCCACATCCTTCACATAGATATAACACCGGCCTCCCAATGTGTAGCCGGGGACCTCCCGATGGGCAACCGATAGTATCATCCGGCCCGATCCCGGCTTGGTGTCATATGGGCCGAGCATAAAGGTTGGCGCGACCACTAACGCGGGAAGCCCCTTCGTCTCGGTCGCATCAAGAACAAGCTCGTGAGCCTGCCGTTTTGTATCCATATAACCAAGACCGTATCGAGCGGATGAGTACTCACGAGTCTCATCTCCCGGATCATCAGCAGTTCCGAAACCGAAGGAATTTGCCGAGCCTACATGTATGAGCCGCTTTACCCCCGCCAGTTCCGCCGCCTGAAGAGCATTCCTCGTACCTTCGATGTTTATTTCCTCGAGAAAGGTGCTTCGCGCGGGCCAAATGCTGGTGGAAGCTGCGGTGTGAACCAGGTAGTCGCAGTTCTCCGCCGCCTTTGCGAAATCAGCGGCACTACGAATGTCGCCGTGAAGAACCTCAACATCGAGTCCGGCCAATGTAACAGGTTCACGCCCGGGTTCGGTGAGAATTCTCACACGGTAGTTTCGTCCGAGAAGCTCCCTAACTAAATTCGTACCGAGAAATCCGTCCCCACCGGAAACGAGTACCAGCTCACCCATACAAACACCTCAATAGTCTATTATTATTTATTCGCATTACGGCGGAACATTCGGGTCATCAGACCTTGGCGGTTTCCGGCTATCTCAGCCGGCTGCCGGTTCGAGGCCAGGAGTGCTGCCTTCTCGACCAGCCACAACACGTATGAAAGCTCATTCTTCCTGTTCTGAACCCCAAAAAGGGTAAAGGGGGTTTTGAGATCCGTCAACTCAATAGGGGTGTTTGTTTTATCGAGTTCAAGCACCGTGTCGCGAAAAGGTGCGTCAGGCAGCACGTTGCCGATGTTTCTATTCATGATTTCAGCCCGGTTCAGCTCGAGTTTCTCGGTAAACAGCCGGTTAACATAAACGATGGTTCCCTGAACATCGGTTACAAGCAAAGGGCTGTTCAAATTGTCAACCAAGAGCTCTACAAGCCCGGAGAGCGCGCTTATCTTGAGGCCCTTTTTCTCATTCAGCGCATTGAGAGAAAAATAGAGAAGGGTTATCTGCTCGCCTATCCGTCCGAGCTTTTTCATGCTTAGTTCAGGGGAAAAGTCACCCCGTTTGTTCAGATCGATCATCTTATCAAGCTCGCGGGAAATATGAAGCGTCCGCCCGGCAAAGAACAAAAATACAATGATGATAATCGAGCATCCCACAATAGCGATATACAAAAAGCGCTCTGCCTCGACTTTACCACCAGACTCCGGGTAACCGCTGTCCTGAATTGCCCCATATCCATATAACCCAAGCGCAATAATTGAAAAAGTAAAGAGAAGGAAAAATAATATGGCAACTTTCTTTGGCAGTAGTATCATGTTCCCACCTGCATCAATACTCTTTCAGTGCGTCTATATCTTCATTTTTACCAACAATAAGAAGAACATCCGTGTCCTCAAGCACATCATCTCCAGAAGGAAAAAGCACCTGTTCATTTCGGACCGGGTTCCCGGTCTCATCTACGGTGAGAGCGATTCTAGTAATCGCAATAACGTTCAAATTGAACTTCCCGCGAAGATCGAGTTTCCCCAGGTTCTTGCCGAGAAATGTTTTCGGAGGATACAACTCGGCTACACTTATAGTTTGGGTTATGGGTATACGGTCGAGGACCTCGGGAGACATGAGCTTGTTACCAATCCGCACACCCTCATCGATTTCAATATTCACAATTTCGTCGGCACCGACCTGCTTGAGAACCTGCTCGTGGATTTCCGAGGTCGCCCGAGCTAGAATATAGGGAATACCTATCCGTTTAAGAAGGGCGGTGGTGAGAACGCTCGAGGCTATATTAT
>JABGPX010000198.1:0-2187 GCA_018644745.1 Spirochaetales bacterium | reverse complement strand
CCTTCGGTCATATCCTTGATGTATTCGCCAAGCGCGACAACTGCCGCACCGACATCATCAAAAGGCGCGTTTGTGAGACTGTCAACATCGGTGGAATCAAGTAAAACAGCCTGTATAACTGTGTCCTTAATTTTATCAATGAGCTCGGGATCGTTGTCGATTGCAATAACTTTGCCGCCCCGCTCGGTAATTACCTCGCAGACTTTTCTTCCAAACGCACCCAATCCGATTACGGCAAAAACTTTCTCCTTGGCCATCAGTTCTCCTTCCTCGCTATCTTAGCCTTCTGATCATCCAATAGCAATCTCGCCCCGCGGATATTCTATTCGTATCTTCCGTCCGCTAAGGGATGCCGCGGCCAGGACCGTGAGCGGGCCGATCCGGCCAAGAAACATGAGAAAAATAACCGTAAGTTTGCCGGGGCCGGAAAGGCTGCCGGTCAAACCCGCGGAAAGTCCCACGGTGCCGAACGCGGAAACCGCCTCGAAGAGAATATGTTCGAGAGGCGCCTGTTCAAACAAGGCGAGAAAGATGGTGCCAATGACGACCACCGTTACACCAAAGAGAAGGATCAGAAAAGCGCGGAGTATGGTACTCGAGGATATCGAGTTTCGGTATATCGTTACTGAGTCCTTGTCTCGCACCGATGAGAATAAATAGGCAAACATTACGGCCAGGGTGTTAACCTTGATCCCGCCGGCGGTACTGCCCGACGCGCCGCCGATGAACATAAATGCAGCCATTGCCAAATAGGTAACCGGTCTGAAGCCGGAAAATGGCACGGTGTTAAATCCCGCTGTGCGCAATGTTACCGCCTGGAAAAATGAGGACAGGTATTGATTCCCGAGACGATATCCCGCCATCTCTCCACCGTGTTCAAGACCGTAAAAAACAAGCGTGGCGACCAGCAGCAGCATTCCGGAAACCGCCAGTACAACTTTGGAGTTCATAGAAACTCTGATCATCTTCTCCGGGATTTTTCTTACAAGGCGGCGGAAACGGTTTATCAGGCTTTGCCGCAAATTTGTTATTACGGCGAAACTGATACCTCCGAAAATAATCAGCAGAGAAAAGATGACAACCAGGTAAGGATTGGATCGAATTCCTTCCAGGCTATCGGAGAAAGTGGAAAATCCGGCGTTGCAGAACGCAGAGATACTGTGAAATACAGCAGCGAATACTGCACCTATTACGCCGCCTTCGAAACCACGCACAAAACCGAGAAACAAAAGCAGAGCACCAACTCCCTCGATAACGAAAGTGATGGTTATGATATTTTTCAGGCTATGGGCGAGTTTCGTCATGTCTTTCTCACTCAGCATGTACGAAATAAGCATTTTATCTTCTATAGAAACCGATCGGCGCAGGATGAAAATAGTAAAATAGGAAAGGATCATAATACCAAGCCCGCCAATCTGAATCAGGGCGAGAATTATCAGCTTTCCATAGATACTAAATGCGGATGCGGTGTCCACAACGATCAATCCCGTAACACATACCGCCGAAGTTGCGGTGAATAGAGCGTCAAGGAATCTCAATCCCTTTCCCGCCGCCCCGGTAAAGGGCATCATGAGAAATAGGGTGCCGACAAGTATTACGATCAGAAATCCAAATATTATGGTCTGCGCCGGATGAGCGGCAATTTCCTCGAGAAACGCCGATAGCCGACTGAACCTGCTGAATACACGCAAGAGTATAAAAACATTCCTGATAACTATCAGCGATGTGGGCAGACTTCTAAGAGCCCTTTGGTCGTATATGTACAGCACTGCTTTGCTGTACACAAATAGACCGATAAACAAGATGGAAAAAATGATAGGCCCGAGATTTCTTTTGATGTACACCCGCTTATAGGACGCCCGACGGTATTCGGTTCCCAACTCCAAAACTATCAAAGCGAGAATAGCATAGTCGATAATTGTGATGAGAATTTCTATAAACGGCGGAAGCGATCCAAGCTGCTCGAGAAAGAGAGATACAGAACTCAAAATGAGCGTAATTACCAGCAGGACCTTCATCCGGCTACTCTAATAACTCCAATGCTTCTTGACAACAGGGTCTTCCCGTAGCTATCCTTATCATTAATATGGTTAGGCTTATTTTCAGCATAATATTTCTCATAATCCTCGCGGTATTTATTGCTTTCAACGCCACTTATTCGACCGGAGTAAATTTATTCGGTTATAA
>JABGPX010000843.1 GCA_018644745.1 Spirochaetales bacterium | reverse complement strand
CCAGCCTCGCATGGTAATTGAAGGGGACGATGAAGAAGAACTTGCGGTTTACTACCTTCCGGGGAACGCGTATCTCAACATCGATGACGGAACAAAAGTTAAGGCAGGCCGTACGCTGGCAAAGATACTCAAAGAAAGCGTAAAAACTCGAGATATTACCGGTGGTCTGCCGAGGGTAGGTGAGCTCTTTGAAGCTCGAAGGCCTAAGAGCCCCACAATACTTGCTCAAATAAGCGGTACCGTGCACTTTAAAGGCATGTTGAAAGGTAAGCGGATAATCAACGTAGATGACGCCTACGGAACAGAGTATAAACACCAGGTCCCTATGGGTAAGCACCTTCTTGTGCGTGAGGGCGACGAGGTCGAAGCCGGTGAGGAATTGTGTGACGGAAACATCGATCCTCATGATGTGCTCGATATCCTCGGCGAGAATGCGCTGCAGACATTCCTGGTAAATGAAATCCAGGAAGTCTATCGACTTCAGGGTGTAAGCATCAACGATAAGCATATTGGTGTAATTATTCGGCAAATGATGCGCAAAGTTGAAATTGAACAGGTCGGCGACACCAATTTTATCTATGGACAGCAAGTGGCTAAATATAGATTTCACGAAGAAAACGAGAAGGTTGTTCGCGAAGGCGGTCAGCCGGCCGTCGCAAAACCTCTTCTTTTGGGAATTACCAGAGCATCACTGAATATTGATTCATTCATATCGGCCGCATCTTTCCAGGAGACCACTAAGGTGCTCACAAACGCAGCAATTGCCGGCAGTAACGACAGTTTGCGCGGATTGAAGGAGAATGTGGTTATTGGACATCTGATACCGGCTGGAACCGGTATGCGGGAATACAAGAATGTGAAGCTTTTTGATGACAAGAGTGAAGATTTGGACGCTTATGTTCAGACCATCATCGAGCAGAGAAGGCTTGAAGAGCAGCTCCGGGATGATGAAGAAGGAACGGATGAGAATGAGGGAGCCGTGGTTACGGCTCCGGCGACAGCGGAGTAAAAGCAGGAGCGTTACAGGATGGCCCGCTTGACATTTGGCGATCATCCTGGTAGATTCTCTCCTCACGCGCTAGTCTATCTACAACTAAGGAAAGGTTAGATTTATGCCTACAGTCAATCAATTGGTAAGAAAAGGCAGGAAGAAGATTACCAAGAAAACCAAGTCTCCTGCTCTTACCTCCTGTCCCCAGCGGCGTGGAGTATGTACACGTGTATTTACCATGACGCCCAAGAAACCAAATTCTGCTTTGCGGAAGGTAGCTCGTGTGCGCTTGAGCAACGGCATAGAGGCAAACGCGTATATTCCTGGAATCGGGCATAATCTTCAGGAGCACTCGGTTGTGCTTATTCGGGGAGGTCGTATAAAAGATCTGCCCGGTGTTCGCTATCATATTATTCGCGGCGCGAAAGATACCCTTGGTGTCGACGACAGGCGAAAATCGAGATCAAAATACGGCACGAAGAAGCCGAGAGCATAGAAGGATAAGATTCGAATGAGTAGAAGACAAGTCATTCAGACAAGAGTAACACTTCCTGATCCTGCATACGGAAGTACGGTTGTTGAGAAATTCATAAATCGAATGATGTATGCTGGAAAGAAACAGGTAGCTCGTCAAATATTGTACGATGCAATGGAATCAGTAAAGGCAAAAGCCCAGGAAGAACCGCTTGAGGTGTTTCTCAAGGCTTTAGAAAATGTAAAACCCATGGTTGAGGTTAAATCTCGCCGGGTTGGCGGTTCTACATATCAGGTTCCAGTAGAAATCAAAGATTCTCGTCGTGAAGCATTGGCCATGAGATGGATTATTCTGGCTGCGAGAGCGCGGAAAGGTTCAGCGATGGCTGGTCGGCTTGGTACTGAGATTCTGGATGCTTTTAATTCAACCGGAAGCGCTTTTAAAAAGAAAGAAGATACGCATAGGATGGCAGAAGCTAACAAGGCTTTCTC
>JABGPX010000355.1 GCA_018644745.1 Spirochaetales bacterium | reverse complement strand
CAGAGCTATTGAGCGGTAAGCCCGCCATCCACCAGCAGCACCTCGCCGGTAATCATCGCAGCCGAATCCGAAGCCAGGAATACCACAGCGTCCGCAACCTCTCTCGGTTGGAGAAATCTTCCGAGGGGTATATTTGCCAGCATCGGATCCCGCTTCTCGGGGGCACTCCACACCTGCTCGCCCATGGGAGTGAGGGTTACCGTCGGAGCCACACAATTTGCTCTGATATTGAACGGCCCGAGTTCGAGGGCAAGCACTTTAGTAAGACCATTCAGACCAAACTTACTAGAGCAGTAGGCGGCATGCTCACTCAGGCCGACAGTGCCCGCGGAGCTGCTGATATTCACTATCGCTCCGGATTTCTGCTCTTTCATCTGCTTCGCGACAACACAGGTAACAAGAGCCGGCGCGGTGAGATTGACCGCCAGGGTTGTCTGCCAATGCTCGGGATCGAGGTCTGTTATCGATTCGGGGTAGGACAGGCCCGCGTTGTTTACAAGAATTCCGAGAGGTCCGAAGGTTTCACAGAAATACCGGGCCATTTCGAGAGCCTCTTCGGGAGAAGATAAATCCGCTTCCTTGACGCTGCATCTGCGGCCGATCTCGCGTATCTCATATGCCAGGGATGCGAGTTCGTCGCCATTCCTGCCTGTAATGGCAACATCGCATCCGTTCTCGGCGAACCGCAGCGCTATGGCTCGTCCAATTCCTTTTGATGCGCC
Source organism: Spirochaetales bacterium (assembly GCA_018644745.1). Next base: position 1,238 of record JABGPX010000355.1, on the reverse strand, counting down.
GGTAACGAGGACTTTTTTACCTGGAAGAGAAGGATACACTGTGCTCATTTTTTTATTTCTCCGAAATAGGATTGATATTACCAAACACCGCTTCGAGCCGGCGTCGCAGTTCCGCGGATAGAGGCCCGAGTTCACTCGAGGTTTTGTTCTCGCGAAGATGATCGAGGGAGCTTGTTCCGCTGAGAACCACGCTCATTCCCGGTTCATGCAGGCAGAAACGGTAAGCCATTTCAGGAACGCTGCCCACTTCGCCGATTTCCAGAGCATAACTGAAGGGGCGTTCCCGTCTGACCGCTTCGCCGTCGATCAGTCCCTGTTCCGTGAGCTCTATGAGTCTGGCGGAGACGGTCTCCAGGTTACGCAGTGTTCTACGAACCGCGAACATGTCAAACACGCCAATTTCCTTTTCCACGCAGCGATTCAGGATCGGTCTGGCAGAAAAGTTAAGAACATTCATGCCGATCATGATGACATCCCATAGATCCTCTGCTACCGCCCGGTTGAGCATCACGTGGCCTGGATCCTTGCCGAACATCTCGGTAATCCCGATCGCCCGCAACTTCCCTTTCTGCTTCAGCCGTTCGAGTATGGGAAAAGCATTCTCCCTAATCTCTTCGTAGCGGTCCGCCATAACGGCATGGAGGAAATACACATCTACATAATCCCGCTTGAGTTTCAACAGGCTGGCGTCGAGACTTCGCTCGATTTCTTTGGGGTCCTTCAACCGGCCGTCGATAGTTGTGCTGCACTTGGTTGCAAGGCAGAGTTGATCGGACGGCACACCGGCAAGAGCGTTTCCGATGATCTCTTCAGTACCGTATGATTCGGCTGTATCGAAGCAGTTGATGCCCATATCATACGCCTTACGAACCAGATCGGCGGAGTCTTTTTCATCTATACCGAGAGATTTCCCGATTCTGCTTGGCCCTCCGGCTCCGATACCCAAAACGCTGGCACGTATTCCAGATCTTCCCAAAGTTGTGTAATTCATAGCTGCACCTCTGCTGTTCGAACTATGCTAGCTGCGCCCCATCCCCGGATGTTTAGGAGCAATCTTTAAATGCTCTTCCGGTTTCCGCGGATTTCTATTCTGAGGATCAACGCTTTTTAGTTTCCTCGGCCGTTTCCTGGTGAATACTTTGCCATTTCTACTGAAATATTTCATACATATCTCCTCTATAGGGCATATCGAAAAACCCACATTCTGTGCATCTGACTGATTGCAAACCCGTATAAAA
>JABGPX010000051.1 GCA_018644745.1 Spirochaetales bacterium | reverse complement strand
GGAGTCACCTTATGTAGATTTTATCGCTACTCCCTATATCTACTTTCTGAGGAGCATGGGCGGCGAATGCGCACCTCAGCAACCGGTGGAATCTACCCGGATTCGCGGGAAAATGTTTATCATCGAGGATGATACACGATCATACAAAATGGCCAAGAATGTGGGCTACGGCCGGGCCGCCGATCTGTCCGACAGCGAAGCTATTTTCAAACGGAACTTTGCAGCAGCTCTTATTCGCGGTCTGGCTATATGGTGGCACGCCGATTGCTTGGATATTGTTAATGAGCCTGCCTTTGGACCGCTGCTTGCAGAATTCCAAAAACTCGGAACCTGGTCCCTGCAGTTAGCCAACACACCCTGCGCGGAAATTGCGGTGATGCTCGATGACGAGAGCCTCTATTATGAAACTATTTACAACGATTTGAGTTTACCAAATATCACTCAGCAGCGAGTATGGGGGCTTCCGCGCATAGGCGCGCCCTTTGACTGCTACCTGCTTCAAGACTTCATCGATGGAAAGGTTCCGAGCGCAAAGCTCTGTATTTTCCTAAACGCCTTTCGGTTAGATGAAAACAGAAGGCAAGCGCTTTCAAATGAGCTAAAAAAGGACGGCCGAACAGCGCTGTGGATATACGCCCCTGGGTATATCAAAGATGACATGTCGGTAGACTACATGGAAGAACTCACCGGCATCCGGTTTGGCAAGAGCGAGTTTCCCTGGGGGCCGCTTATGCACATTACCGACTTCGACCATCTGATAACGGAAAAACTCACTGAAGAGCTCTTTTGGGGCACGAACACTCCCCTGGGACCGATCTTTCATGTTGACGATCCGAAGGCCACAGTGCTCGGCGAGGTGGTGTACTCCGAAGGCAGATGCGATCCGGGTTTTGCGGTGAAGAGCTTTCCCGAGTGGAACTCCGTATATGTAGCCGCGCCCAACATCCCAGCTCCGGTGCTGCGCGGAATTGCTAAATACGCTGGCGTTCACCTGTACAGCGAAGACGGGGATGTTTTGCATGGGAACAAGCAATTGCTGGCGGTTCACACCATCCGGGGAGGGCAGCGTAAATTTAGATTGCCGCGGAAGGTTGAGGTCGTGTACGACTTATTTGCCAAATCAATTGTTGCTGAGGATGCCGCAGTATTCGAAGTAGAATTACCAAAGCGGTCAACCTCGTTTTACTACTTCGGCAGCGCGGATTTAATTGAAGGGTTGCACAAGCAGTGAAGAAGGAAAAGTTCCGGGTAGCTGTGGCCGGGGGGGCCGGGTTCTGGGGTGCTTTCTATCTTCGGGCTTTTTCCCTCAATCCGGATTGCGAGGTTGTAGCGCTAGTCGACACCGCAGTGGGCCGTAGAGAGAAGTTTGCGGCCAGGTACGGCATCCCGTCGGTGTTTGATAACGTGGATGATCTCCTCAAAGCTGATATTCCCGATATTGTATCGACGGTACTTCCCGTGTCCTCTTCGTATGATGCAGTTCTTGCGTGCGCTGAGGCTGGTGTTTCCGTCATTTCATGCGAAAAACCGATTTCAGAAAGCCTGGTAAAAGCTGATGAAATGGTAAACCTGTGTAGGGAAAAGAAAATACCGTTTGTCTGCGGCACGGCGTTGTGGGAAATAATGCATCTGGATAGAGTGCACGGCTGGATACGAGAAGGGCACATCGGCGATATACAATCAATAAGCATACCGTCGGGAATCTCTGAGTATGTGTCCGGAAACGGCTGCGTTACACTTAATTTCCTTCGCTTTTCCACAGATACCGAAGCCGAGTGGGTGGAAGGAAGAACCTGGCCGGCCGTAGCGGCGGAGACTTTGGATGAATGCGGTGTGTCCGGTGTCATAGGATTGAGCGACGGGAATACCTGTGCCATCCCCGCACCAGAGGAGGCTGATCCCAAAGTCAGCGGCATCATCATTAAAGGTGAGAAAGGAAATGTTCAGGTCACCGGCCCAAAACCCGTTTTCACCATAA
>JABGPX010000410.1 GCA_018644745.1 Spirochaetales bacterium | reverse complement strand
CATCACCCTTCAAATTTGAGCTTAAAAGGAGTGCTCCCATATAGGCATGTCCAAGCACCAGAGTTTCGAGAATTCCGAGTTCATGATTCGCTCTCATCTCATTTACGAGCCTGGTGCCGTGCAGCAGCGCACCTCGCACGGTACCGTCGAAGAGTATGAAGTGAAGCATTCTGTCTCTTTTTCCTGCTTCAAGACGTTCCCGCAGGTTTGTGTATATTTGTTTCTTTTCCATGGTTTAAGCAAAGGAATATGCTGAAATTCCTTCTCCGAGTCAAGATTTCATATATTTTTTAGCTTACAGAACGGTAACTCTTTAAACAAGCTGATGGGCATATCTATCGATCCGCCGCCAACCCGAGAAGCTCGAGCCATTTAGCCGCGACGATGCGTATATCGAAATTCGTTAACGCCGCTTTGCGTCCACTCCCGGATAATCGAGCTGCTAAAGCCGGATCATTCCAAAGCTGTATCACTGAGTCCGCAGCGCTGTCCGGTTTCTGGTCGCAGAGAAGCGTCTCACCATCCATTCGGCGTGAACTTTCAGCCGCCAATTCGTGGAGGTAGGGAACCGTTTCACCGGGACCCTGGCTATTATGAGTTATTACCGGCAAACCGCATGCCATGGCCTCGATGATCGGTATGCCGAATCCTTCCCACTCCGCGCAATGAATATAGTAGTCCGCAGATACATACAAGCCTCTTAGAGCTGAATCTGTTAGATTTTCGGTGGTAATCGAAACCTGTTGCCCGTGCCCGCTCTTGCGCAGCATTTCCGTCAGATCAAAACCTCCGGCTTTTTTTTTCGCGTCAGTTTTAATAATCAAACGCGCATCCGGTAGAGTCTCTGTCACAAGGCCGAAGGCCTCAAGTAAGAGATCGAAGCGTTTCCGAAAGCTATTGGCACCAACTGTGCACAATACCGGTCCCGAACTGCGTTTGCACGGTCCCGGTTCCGGGCGGAAAACCTCGGTATCTATCCCATGAGGGATTGTCGGACCAATCCCGGCGAAATCTGCGCCGATGAGGAAGTCTTTTGTCTGATCGGTAAGAGGAACCGCTGTTATCCCCGGGCATTGAAGATGAGGCACGGGCTTGGAAAACTGTGCCCACAGATATGACTCAACAGTCGGTTTGGAATCGCTGATAAACGGGAATTGATCCGGGTATCCTAGAAGGATAACCTGACGGAAACCGAATCGATCTCTCAATCTACCGAGTGTAGCGTGATCGAACGCTTGTACATCAAAACTACCCGTCTCCGGAAAAGGCAAGTCGGCGCATCCTCCTGTGTGTGTGGCGGTGCCGACGATGTTATGACGAAGTTTGAAGCGCTCCTCCATACACCCGGCAAGCAGCTTGAGCTGCCGGGAGAAGGAGTTGGCGCGGGATACTGAGAGCCCGGAGGCGAGAAGCAAGTTTGGGTTCCGGACACTCATGGCAGTTCTTTTATTCGAGTATGCTGTTCCACTCTTTTATTTTCTCAGGCACTTTTGCAAACAGCTCTTCGGTATCACCCTCGATGGAGATTGATTCGATTTTGTCGCCGCCTTTTATCGCGTTAACTATTTCCATATCATTGTCTGACTCAACGGCGCCGAAGATCGCGTGTTTTCCGTCGAGCCAGGATGTTTCTACGTGGGTGATGAAAAACTGGCTGCCGTTGGTATTGGGTCCGGAGTTTGCCATCGAGAGCTTGCCCGGCTTGCTGTGCTTGAGTTCGGGCACACATTCGTCTTCGAAGGAATATCCCGGACCGCCGGTACCTGTGCCCAAAGGACAACCGCCCTGTATCATGAAGTTGTCGATTACCCGGTGAAATGACAAACCGTCGTAATATCCATGCTTCGCCAGGTTCGCGAAACTTGCTACGGTAACCGGGGTCTTTTCGGGATACAGCTCTAGATTTATGGTTCCCTTATTGGTTTTCATAATTGCTTTCATTGTTATTCTCCTTGCAGCGTCGTGCCGCGGCGCCTATCTTAGCATTTTATTATTCACTTGGGTAATGGCACTGGTGTTTGTGATTTTCTTAATACTACATTCATACCGGAATCTCGCTAGTGTACACCCAGCGCGAAAAGATCCCGTCGCGTGCGCGGCCAGTCCTGCAAAACGATCGATTTGAGCGATCCCCCGGGAAGAGACGGGAGATCCGCGTCACGTTTGTCGCGGTGGCAGCCGTCTTTAGGCATGGGCGGCATTGTCTGTCCGGTCATCTCGAGGACGGTGGGGCAGGCTCCGGCACTTGCGGCTTCCAGCCACTTTGCGGACAGCTGATCCAGCATGAAGAAGACTATGTTCGGTTTATCCATGTTATCCTCGCTTTGTTCGTCTACCGCATTGAATCAACAAAAGCAACCATATCATCATCCTCTGCTTCGGAGCCGACAGATACAGACAAGTAGACACCCTTAGCCCCGAAGGTATTGAGGATATGTTTTGCCTCTTCGATAGTGGTGCCAAGAATCTGAACCGACTTGCCTGCGCCGAGTATCCGTTCATAGAGACCGTACCATGTGCTGTCTCCGGGGGACGGCTGGCCCGCGCCTGGAGTCCACTGTATCGCATCGAGCTCAGGGATTGCCAGTAAGTGCTCGAGGTGACAGATGCAGTTTGGACCGTCGAGGTGGAATAGAGACCGATCCAACCATGCGCATTGTCGCTGTAGCGGGAGTACGACGAAATCAGCGAACATTTCCGGTGAGATCATCGCTGCAAAGTCGCACTGGACTTGCGACACCTTTCCAGGTCCCCAAATACTGAAGTAGGTATACGCCGAAGACCCGTCAGCAAGCTGTATTTGTTCATAGTAATCATCGAATGCGACAAAGAAAGCCTGATTGATTTCCTCCAACTTGCGCTCCACCCATCCTGCCCGATCGATAAGATCGTACAGCAGGTTCTGGGTGCCTCGCAGTTCTGCAAGCACATCAAGGTTAGATCCAAATGCAGGCATGCCGACGAGGTAATCGCCCTTGCTAACCTCATGAACCTTGAGCATGATTTCTTTGTACGAATGCCACCACGGCTCTGTTTTCGTCAGGGACAACGCTGGCCAATTCTCCGGATTATCGATGCACTCGCTATACCAAACTGTATCGTCCGAGAACCGCGGCTCAGACCCAAAGCAGGCGGCAAGCTGCACGCAGCCGTAGTCTGTATGCGCAATCGGCAGATTGTCGGCCGAAAACCTCATACGTGACAATGTGTACCTTTGATTTGCGGCAAACCATTCCGGGTCAGTATGCTGCTCACGCGGGCCCCTCGGGCGAGGGGGTTTCGGAGTATTGGCTCGGGATTTGTCTAAAAGAGACGAGTAATTGATTGTAATTATTGGACCTTCCCTTTTCCACCATGCTTCGTAGTGTGCCCGAGTTGTTTCCCAGTTGTCTTTCCAGTTCGGTTTTTTGTGGTGCATGATCTACCTCCGTCGAGCGATTCAAGCAGCAATGCGGCTCATTCGATTGCTATTTTACTCTGTTTTTTGCGAATGAGCATGGCGGCGAAATTTTTATACACCAAACTTTGATCTCATTCGTCAGTATAGTTGTATATGATGCAAGCAATGGATTCGAACACACATGATGATGCTCGTAAGCGACTTGAGAAAGCTTATAAATCCGAAAAGCCTCGGCTCCTGGCTCGCTTGCGAGCGGCAGGGAGAACACTCGAGGAAGCGGAAGATCTGTTGCACGACACATATGCGGAGACAATGCTGAAGCTGCCGTTATTCGGGAGTATCAGAAGTTTGCCCGCGTGGCTCAACTCGCTTATCCGGCGCCGGATGATTGATGCGTGGAGACACGACAAAATGCGAAAGAGCCTGGGTGAAACCGAAGTATCTGAAGAAACGCTGAGGGAAGCGATGACGGCGGCGGGTTTTGATCCGCTGGACAGCTATGTGAGAGAGAATCTTATGGTTGCATTGAACGCGGCTATACGAGCATTGCCTGCGGCCCAAAGGCAGGTAATCGAGGCCCAGGTTTTCGGAGGGAAAACATTTCGTGAGATCTCCGAAACGACGGGTATTAGTATCGATACGCTTACGGCCCGCAAGAGGTACGCGTTGCGGAACCTTTCGCAGGCACTCAAACATTGGATAGACGAATAATTTAGTAAGGAGTAGTTTATGTCTGAATGGTGGGAAGACAGATCAATTGCACAAAAAGTTATAATGGGAATCGGTTTAGGGTTGCTGATAGTCGGAGCGATGGCTCTATTCGGTGTTGTTACACGAGCTCTGTGGAACTGGCTAATGCCGGAGATATTTGGATTGCCGCAGATAACCTACTGGCAAACCGTTGGCCTGCTTCTGTTGTCATGCATTTTCTTTAAAAACTTCGGTTCGGATAGCAGTGGCAAACGAAGCGACAGGAGACGGAAGCGGCATCTGCGGCACTATATGAGCGATGAACCGGGTCCAGCCGATACAGGTAAAGACGAGAGCCAGGATGGCGGCGGTGAACCGGTAATTCAATCCTGACATAAGGTCAGCTAGACGCGGACATGCTTGTCCGCGTCCTTTTTCTAGGAGTTAATGATGAAAGCGATTGTAAGCGAGCGGTACGGTTCCCCGGACCTATTTGAATTGAGAGAATTACCCCGACCAGAGCCAAGAGAAGACGAAGTGCTTGTCCAAATATTTGCGGCGTCTGTAAACGCATACGACTGGCATGTTCAGATGGCCAAACCGGCGATGGTGCGCCTGATGGGAGGAGGACTCCTCCGTCCCGTGAACTCCATACCCGGCGCGGATTTCGCTGGACGTGTTGTCGCGGTGGGAGAAGAGACAAAGCAGTTCAAGCCGGGAGATGAGGTGTATGGTGACGTGGCCGATGTCGGTGCCGGAGCATTCGCAGAGTATGTATGCGTTCCGGAAAATGCCATTGTGTGCAAACCGGAAAATATTACATTTCAGGAAGCCGCCGCAGTGCCGATGGCGGCTGTCACCGCGTTACAGGGATTGCGTGATGAAGGAAAGGTCAAACCCGGCCAAAACGTATTGATAAACGGCGCCTCCGGAGGCGTGGGAACATTTGCCGTCCAAATCGCGCGATGGTTGGGAGCGGAAGTGACAGCTGTCTGCAGTACGGCGAAGATGGGGAAAGCCTCTGAGCTTGGCGCCGAGCATGTAATCGATTATACAAAGGAGAATTTTGTAACACGCGGAAAGCGTTACGATATGATCCTCGGTGTGAATGGATATAATGCTTTGTCGGCATACAAAAAGGGACTAAGTGCCGGAGGTACTTACGTGATGGCAGGCGGAACCAACTCACAGATATTTCAGGCCGTATTCCTTTCGCGACTGATGTCGATAGGCGGCGGTAAGTCGATGTGTATGGTATCCGCCCATATCAGCCAGGAAGACCTGATTCTGCTCAAAGATCTTATCGAGTCCGGTGCCGTTACACCGGTTATCGACACGGTTTTTCCATTGGAAAAGACCGCCGATGCCGTGAAATATGTCGAAGAGGGGCATGCGTCGGGCAAAGTGATTATTGAAGTTGTCAGTCCGGCTTAGAGCAGGATTAGTCTGGCTATGCGATCGCAGCGAACGTAATCTGAATACATGGAAATAGGTAGGATACTTCCGTCGTCTGCATAATCTACCCGGCTGATCCGGAAATCCCTGGAGAATCGGTGTTTCGAGAATGCCAATTCATAGTAAGTGAAGTACTACTGATTTTTCTACTCGAAATAGTTGCCTTGCCGCCCTTGGGTTGGTCCGTTCTGCCATGCCAATCCGGGGACCGGTACCGGAGTTACTCTCCCGCATTCAGAACACCAATACCCATGCAATCTACCAGCCTTTCCATAGAGCCTTCTCCCGGCGGCAAACCGCGTCGACAATTATGGAAAGCTCATGATAATAAACGCGTAAACCCAGCCTGCCATTATTGAGCCATCCTCGGGTTTATTGGGAAATTCGACCTGCTTCGCATAACATTAGAATTCGTATTTTACGCCGGTAAGCCCTTCCGATATATCCCACAGTTTTTTTGCATTATCATCAGTATAGGCTTCGTTGGTGAGTGTCACCAACTTGGGAAGACCTCTCATGCCGACCATCTTCATTGGACTTACAAAATCACCATTTTGGAGCGTTCTGTCCGTTGCGGCTCGCATCATAGATAGAGCACCTCGCTCTGGCGGCATGGCGAGAAGAATTTCAAAAAAGCCGAACATTAACTTGAAGCTAAATGAGCGTGTTGTGTACGCATTGTCTTTCAAGATATTTGACCTGATAAAACCGGGACTTACGGCGAGACTTTGAATGCCTAGGCCGGCGCTTTCAAAGCGTTTGCCAAGTTCATAGGCAAATAAATGTGTCGCCAATTTGCTCTGGTTGTAGGCTTGCATGGCATCGTATTCGCCCTCGAAAAAAAGATTGTCAAAATTCATTTTCCCCTGCTCACCGTTCATGCTTCCCACTGTAACCACTCTTGCATTTTTTGTGCTTGTGAGACGCTCCACCAGATAACCTGTTAGGGCAAAATGACCCAGATGATTGATGCCCAATTGCATTTCAAAATTGTCTTTTGTTCTAAGTTCCGGGGTTTGCGCCACGCCTGCATTATTGATCAGGATATCAAGCGAAATATATTTTTCTTTGAATCTATCTGCGAATTCTTTGACGGATGCCAGATCTCCCAAATCTAGACGGATGAAATCTAGCTTTGCACCGGGATTTTCATCTTTTATATTCTCTAATGCCTTTTTGGCCTTTCCTGGGTTGCGGCAAGCCATAATAATGGTAGCTCCCTTTGCGGACATATATTTTGTGGCTGTAAATCCCGTGCCGCTATTAGCTCCGGTAATTATGATGGTCATACCAGATAGATCGAGGAGATACTTTTCTGTCCATTTTGTTGCTTTGTCTTTTTCTACTTCCTTCATTTTAACTCCTGTTGATTTGATTGAACGTTCATTCGATATAATGCAAAAAAATATTACACTGTAATAGCATTCCAACAAATATTAGATACTGCTTGGATAAGCTCATCATCCATTTCCACGAAACCAGCAATGTGCCGTTTTACCAAGGCGGCGGCTGGGGCAAAACTAATTTCAAATAAAACGAGGGGATGTAGGGAAATGAAGCTCCCATCTTCTAAACCCTGCCCAAAGAGTTGGAAAAAGGGCGCGACAACTTCAGTAAAATCTTCTTCGACATGCTTGACTAGCGGGGAGTTTTCGAACTGATCCAAAAATAATACTTTGGTTGGGTTACTCAAACTATAGCGTACGAAACTATTCCAAATGTTATAAAAACGTTCTTTTAATGGTGATTTTTCTGAGTAATCTGCCAAGGTGGCATGAATATATTCGAGCTTAATTTCTTTATATAACTCGTTAATTAATTCCTCTTTATTGGCAAAATAATGATAGATAATCCCTGCGCTTACGCTCGATGTCTTTGCAATGAGCGACATCGGTGTATTATGAAATCCTCGTTCTGAAATGAGGGTTAGGGTGGTCTCCAGGATGGCAGTACGTTTATCTTTCATTTTCTCAGGTACCGAATGAATATTCAATCAGAATATATCATCCTGGATACATCTCTGTCAATCGTATTTTGCCATTGTAAGGGTTATGGTTGGGATTTAAAATATTCGTTATAATTACGGTATGCCGAATCGAGCCGAGGATTGGTTAAACCAGGCGCAGAGAAATCTTGAGCAGGCCGTCGCCTCAAAAAAAGAAAAAAGGCATGAGTGGGCGTGCTTCGCTGCGCAGCAGGCTGCTGAGCTTGCTGTCAAGGCACTTCATCTCTTCCACGGCCAGGAGGCGTGGGGCCACGTTGTAGCACGATTGCTGTCGGAGTTACCTCACCAGGTGGCTGAAACGATACTGGATAGGGCAAAGGTGCTCGATAATTTTTACATTCCCACGCGGTACCCGAACGGGCATTCGGAAGGAGCTCCGTTTCATCATTACGGTTCGATTCAGAGCGAAGAGGCAATCAAATATGGCGGTGAGATCATTGAATTCGTCCGTTCTCAAATGGCCGAATGAACGAGAAATAAAACGGGCGTTGAATGAGTGGGCTGCCGAGGTCCGGTGTACTCATCACGGAATAGTCAGGATCGGCTATTTTGGATCATATGCCCGTGGGGATTGGGGCGTTGGAAGTGACGTAGATCTTGTAATCATTGTAGAAAAATCAGATCAAGAGAAAATGAACAGGCCGGCGTCATTCCCAAAAGACCATCTACCGGTTCAGGCGGATCTTCTGGTGTATACGAGCGACGAGTGGAATCAACTGATGGCCGCTGATACAAGATTCGCTAAAACTTTGACCAAAGAAGCTGTTTGGCTTTAACGATCTGCCGCCTGGGAGCACGACCGTCAGGTCGTCGGTACTACTTTGTAGAAGTAGAGGATGTCGCCGGCCTCGAACCAGCTAGTTCCAGCTTTTAATTCTCCAAATGTTTTTGCAATAATGATATCGCTTTGATTTATACCAATCGTTAACAAGAAGTCTGCTCATCGCCGGATAACCGCGACCGGTCCTATACCCGGGATTTTCTATCTAACCGCGTACAATTAGGCGCGCTGTCAAGCTTCTCCTGAATTGTTTGGTTCGGCAATCTCTTCGTGCCTCAAGGCGCAGTCGAATCGTACAAGATAGGGCCGTGCCGCGTCCTGTTTCATTGAGATACCCCATGAGAAGCCCGGGCCGGGACCGTCTGCAAATCGGTCAGTTCTGAGCGGTCCAGGTGCCGTCGGAGGTAGCGTGTCCGTTATCCTTCTAAAAAGGACTCCATCATCGCTATATTGCAAGGTGTTGCCTTGTGGACCAGCATTACTGACCATGCAGCCGACACCCTTTCCGTGGGGCCAGACACAGACTTCGTGGCCGCTATCAAGCACCGGATTTTCCCGATGCTTGATGTAAGGGCCGGTAGGGGCTTCCGCAATAGCCAACCCCATCTTGGTTTCACCTGGGGTATGGTTCACCTGGCGACCCTTGTAATACATCCAGTATCGGCCATTACGAAGGATGAGGCAGGTATCGTCGATGCGCATACTATCGAAGGCCTCGGGATCATCACTAGGGCGCAACACCGGATTCCCTTCAAAGCGGGTCCATGGACCGCGGGGTGAATCCGATGATGCAGCGCCGATTGCTGTTCTTGTTCCATTGGGTCCGCCTCCGTCATTCGTGAACGGCTCAGGCACAGCTGTATAGAAGAGATAGTACACTCCCCCGGCAACAAGAATCGTGGGCGTGAACACTGCGTGCTCGTCGAACGCTCCCGCAGGACCTTTGGGGAGCGCTTCTCCCGCCTCTTGCCATGTTTTTCCGTTAGAACTGGTCGCGTACCACACAGAGGCCGAATAGCCGTCCGCCGAATCCTGAGTGCGGGAATACCAGACGTAGTATGTGTTCTCTACCTCGATAACCGGGCTTGGATCTCGTCTTGTGACACCATCCTCGAAAGGGATGGCCGCCGAGTAAGTGAAGCCGCGGAAATTGTCGAATGGTGTTTTCATATTCTACCCGCCGAATGGAAACAATTCGAAGTTTGCATGTTCCTGCATTAATTTGAAGTGCTTATCTTCCGAATACAATATGAGATTATGGGCTAATACATGGTCTACTAAAATAAGGTCCGAAATACCTACTTTATTAATTCCATTTTGAAGATTGCTTATCTGAAGATTGATTATAAACTTCCAGCCGATCGATAAATCCGATTTTGGCAACTCAAGCATCAGGTCGATAATTTCATGTTGGTTCTTGACATAGAGAAATGGCAGCAACTCTGCAAGAATAAGATCATTAGTGCATATTTGACTGTTCTGGATCAACTCATCAAGTTTTGAATGTGCGGTTTCATCGCGAAAGTAAGAGATCCAGACTGATGAATCCACTAGAATTCTTTTCATCTTTTCCGCAGGGAATCCAATTCGATATCAAGTGCTACCTTCCCGTGAAAGGAAAGTAATTGATTGTACCTCTCCTGTTTCACCACATTTTCTAATGCTATCGTTATCGCCTCTGTTTTGGTACGTGCCTTTGTAATCGACATCGCCTTTTGAACCAGATCCTGAGGCAAATCTAAAGTTGTTCTCATATGGCTGCTCCTCTTTGTCCCAAAGTGAATAAAGGCACGCCTACAGCAGCATCAGTTATCCTATTTAGATGATATGCTAATACCTATGCATGGTCAACATGTTTTATGCATACGTTTACAGCAATATATGCCATTGTAAGCTATTCGACTTTTATCTCGCCGGTAGAAGCCCCAAGAGGTATTGAAATCCTTCTAATGCCGGTGCCTTATATAAATTTCTCGATTGAAACGCAAAACAGCTCAGCGAAGTGAATAGCCATATTCTTGCTGACTGCCCGGTACGGTCGCCTTTGAGCGCCTTAAGCCAGGTATGGAGCGTTCGTGGTATACTGGCGGAAGTATGAAAACCGAATTGAGTAATGAAATCAGGCCGGTACAAGTCCGAATGATTGCTCCATGCGGGATGAACTGCGCCTTGTGTATAGGACATCTCCGTGTAAAAAATCGGTGCCCGGGCTGCCGGGATTCCCGCGACGCATTGAAGCCTCGGCATTGCGTTATTTGCCGCATAAAAACATGCGAAGAGTCCGGAAAACCTAATAAATACTGTTTTGAGTGTTCCAGCTTTCCCTGCCGCCGGCTGCGGGATCTGGACAAGCGTTACCGGACAAAATATGGCATGAGTATGATCGAAAATCTTGAGTTTATTCGAGACTTCGGAATTAGGAAATTTGTTGCTCATGAAAAGGAGCGGTGGGCATGTCCGGAGTGCGGTAATGCAGTGAGTGTCCATCGTGATGAGTGCGCCCGTTGCGGCCATCCAAGGAGGCAATTAAGGCATATATGAATACATTTCGGCCGCCATGGTGCTGTTGCACACTTTGATTGCTGGGTCTGTCATGGCGGTGATGAAAGACAAAGTCGATCCAATGGTAAGTTCGGAGTTGGAAAGCCATTGATTTATAATTTTCTGATGATGTTCGCCTGCCGTTTCCCACCCGTCAGCCGCATCGTATAACTCAACGTATAGCTCCCCGGTATCAGGTTATTCAAGAATCCTAGTGCAATGATTTGTTAGGTTTTTTTGAGTTCTTGTAAATACTCACTTTTCCTACCTTTCTCAAGGTATTTAAGAGCATTACCAAGACTTGCTTTTGAAAATGACTTTAGGTGATTATCAACAAATGAAATGACGAACTTTTCATCATGTTTTGAAACATCACGCAAAACCCAACCTACTGCTGTTTTTGCAAAACGTTCGTCTCTGTTGATGAGAACAGAGCACGCCTCTTGAATGTACGGGTAGTAATTCGACTCCGACGCTAAATTTACAAATGGAACAACTGACGACCTTGCTTGCCACAGATATTCTGCATCCTTCCATGATGTGATTGCTTTAGCACATTCTTCTCCATTATCTCTGATTGTTCCTCCCAATACACGGACACAAAACCAATCACAAATATTCCAATCAAATATCAATTCTCTCTTATAGATCTCTTCGTATTTTTCAAGTAGCACTTCCCAAGGTATTTTGTTGTAAAGGTAGTTTTGAAAAAATAGAATTCCTGCCAGTTTATCTTCTGCTATTGGTTCTTTAATAAATGCTAATGCCAACTCAAGTTGATCTTCCAATGGCCATGTATTAATTTTATTGGTTTTCCGCCACTCTTCCAGTAGTTCTCGATTTTTAGGAATACCAACTCCTCTAAATGGTATCACTCCTTTCATATATTTTTCCCACCACTGTTTTGTCTTTTCAACGGATTCGGCTTCCAATGCTTGCTGGTGCTTTTGGATTAGTTCTTGATGATTGATTGACATTCTCCTTGAAGCCTCAACGTCCGCTTGTGTTGTTTGGCGAATACCATCTTTTAAGAATTCTACAGCAAAGAAACGTAATCCATGGTGAGGGTTCTTTTTTATTCCCAAATGACCAAGCTTTATATGGCATGAACATTGATGTTGGCCTAAAGCGACCTTTTTCATCTTGGGAATTTGTAATCCAGTCAACAATTTCCTGAACAAGTGCATGTCCTTTCAAAAAATCAAATCTGGTTAATACATCTCCTAAATAAAGGGCATTATACCAAACAAATGGATATTTTAATGTCCAAAATTTCCTAGACCTTCCAAAATAGTAAATTGACTTTTTTAGTTTCCAATGAAATTCAAGTGGAGCAAAAGCATTTTTAGATTGTTTTGATTCTTTCAACTCAGGTGTTTGAGAAAAAACTTCTAATGCCATTAGCCCTGCCATTGGACAGCCGGCATTTAATTTTTTGAATTGACTATCCACAAAAAAGTAATGACAAAACCAGCCTTGAGGGGAATCCCACAAATTTGC
>JABGPX010000113.1 GCA_018644745.1 Spirochaetales bacterium | reverse complement strand
CCCGCCATAATGCGATTTTCTGCTGGTTTCGCTCGGATTCACATAAATCTCGATACTGTTCGGCCAGGTCCCGCAATATCGACCTGTCATGTTCTGTCGTAATCACGCTACACTCCTCTTGTATTTTCCATATTTCTCGAGGCAATCGCTTAGAGCACTGTATTAATCTGCGGGGGAGGCCACAACCCTGCAAAAGTCTCAACCGCGCGGTCGATGTGTTGTTGTCCGTTAGAAACCGTAAACACATGATGACCTGAAAGCAGCACATCTACGTTCAGCCCGGACAACCGGCCGATGTGCTCTTGATATGTTTTGAGCTCGGAACCGGGCCAATTACCGACACTGATATATCCTCCGCAAAAGATAGTATCGCCGGCGAAAAGAACTCGTTTTGAATCAATTTCCACCAGGAAGCACATGCAGCCGGGATTATGACCGGGAGTAAGCACGGCTTCGACTCTAACGTCGCCAAGGTGCATAACCTGTCCGTCCGTAAGTATATCGTCGACCCGCTGCGGCGGCAGGACCTCTGCGCGATCGTCATCGGAAAACCCCAGCCGATTCAGGCCCAGTTGATCGGCGGTGCCGTGCTCAAGGAGCTCCGCCTCCGCCGCAGAAGCCGCAATACGGCATTCCGGCAGTTCCGCTATGAGCGACGCGCAGCCGCCGGCGTGATCGCGGTGAGCATGGGTGAGGAAGATCCTCTCAATTCGGCGAGGGTCGTAGCCGGCCCGGCGCACATTTTCGAGAATCGCGGCGGTATCGCTGCCGGATCCAGCGTCGACAAGAGCAAGGTGCTCCTCCCCTTTGGCGCCTGAAGCGAAAAGAAAAACGTGGCAGTCATCGGGGTGAGAAAGGCCGTACGAGCCGCTTCCAACCATATGGAGATGTTCTGATATGTTCATGCCACAAATCTGTCGGCACTGCTGTGTTTTGTCAAGGCTGATTGAATCATGTGAGTTTGATCTTTGGTGAACATGATCTTGCTTTGCCTGGATAGCTGTCGTATTCTCTTGAGCCATGAGATCATTAGCAAAAAGAGCGATAGCAGTTCCTCGTTCTGATATCCGTGTCCTTCTCGAAATGGCCCAGAGTAAAGAAGACGCTGTGCATCTGGAAATCGGACAGCCATGCTTTCCCACGCCAAGTCACATTATTGATGCAGCAGGCATCGCCGCAGTAAATGGTGAGACGAGATACACCCTGAATGCCGGTTACATTTCTCTTCGGGAGAAATTCGCCGATTACCTGGTCCGCACAACCGGCGTAACGACCAATGCTGACAACGTGGTTGTAACCGCGGGATCGATGCAGGCGCTTTCGGCGGCCCACGCAGCGCTTCTTGATGCGGGTGATTCAGTACTTATCCCGGATCCTGGCTACCCGAACTATTCGATGATGGCCGGGATATTTGGCCTTGAGCCCATTTATTATGAGCTTCATCCAAATAACGGATTTCATCTCGATGTTGAGCTGCTCGAAAAGAAAGGGCAGCCCACGACCAAGGTGCTGATTATGAACAGCCCTTCAAATCCCACGGGCGCGGTTTTCTCTGAAGGCGAGATACGCACAGCAGTGGACTTCGCAGAACGCCATGATCTTTTCATCCTCTCTGATGAGGCGTATGACAGGATGATCTTTGACGGGGTGCACATAAGTCCGCGTTGCTTTGATACATCGGGCAGAGTAGTATCGTGCTATAGTTTTTCAAAAACCTACTCGATGGCGGGATGGCGTATAGGATTTCTCGTCGCGCCGGTGGAGGTTACCGCAGTGATGACAAAGATGCAGGAGGTATTTGTCGCTTGTGCATCTTCGGTCTCCCAAAAAGCGGCGGAGGCCGCAATTGACGGACCCCAGGTGGTCGTGTCATCGATGGTCGACTTCTACCGCGGCAACAGAGATACCGCTGCAAGGCTGCTGACAAAGGCAGGCATACACTTTATCAGGCCCGAAGGAGCTTTCTACATTTTTATCGAAATGCCGGAAAAGGAAA
>JABGPX010000409.1 GCA_018644745.1 Spirochaetales bacterium | reverse complement strand
GGCAAAACGGCCGACCAGGAGAAACCTATACTCGAGCCCTTCTATCCAGCGGCACGACCGAAAGCTCCCGCAGCCCACTCGGCATTGGTAAAAAAGGCCAATGCTGTTTCATCCGCATATATCCGCGCGGCCGGAGACGCGGATATTCAAGCAAGACGTTACAAGGTTTATGCGGATCTGGACGCCGCCGCTTCGCCGCGAACCCTGAGAGACATGGAACGGGCAGTGGCAGCCGCCGCGCTGTCACTCACCGGCCAGGAAAACGCGCTAATAGATCGCGCGTGGGATCTCATTCAGCAGTTTCAGGTTATTGGCGGCGGAGTTGATTTGGGTGAGAAAAGACTCGAAGTCGCCGAGATGCGAATGGCGGAAAAGCGACGAGGTTTTGATTTTGGAATCATAACCGACAGTGAAATCGCTGAATATACCTTGAGCTACGAACACGATATCGAGGCACAGAGGAGTCGCGAGCTGGAGCTGTTTCTCCACTTTTTAAAAGTGCTGGCTTTTACCGGTGAAGATCCATATACCGCGGTAACGACACAGTAGCAGTTGTTAAATGCCACGCCGGTTTCTTTATGAAGCAGCTACAAGGGCCAATCCGCTGCCGTTGAAGAGAGAAGGCGAGTCGACTATGAGCATCTCATCATCCAATTTAACTAATGACTCTGCAACTTTCGGGTCGAACTGACGGCCCGAATGGCTGATAATCTCATTTTTTGCCTGCGATATTGTCATCGCCTGTCTGTATGGTCGATCAGTAATCATGGCATCAAGGGCATCCGCGACCGAGAAGATTCTTGCCTCAATAGGTATCAAATCCCCTGCAAGGCCCTGAGGGTATCCCTGGCCATCGTACTGCTCATGGTGACAGTATACGAGCGGTATGGTTCCCACGAGAAAATCAATGCCTTCGATTATGTCTTTTCCAATCTGTGGATGCTTTCGCATGATCTGCCATTCATCATTCGATAACGATTGCGGTTTTCTGAGAATGGCATCCGGTACGCCGATCTTGCCGATATCGTGCAGGTACGCGCCTCGCTGGATAATCGTAAGGGTAGACTGGTCGGCAATGCCGAGCGAAGACGCCAGCAAGTAGGAGAAATGAGCAACCCTGATTCCGTGAGTCTGAGTCTCAATATCCCTGGTCTCAAGAGCCGATCCAAGGGCCAGAATTGTCGCGTCATATGTTTTATTAATCTGCTCGAGAGCGACCCCAAGTTCCCGGGTTCTCTCCGCAACCTGATTCTCGAGATCCCGTTGATACTGATTAATCGTCTGTGAAAGATGACCATGCTGTAAGGCGCGGCGGATTGAGACCTCCAATTCATCGAAATCCAGCGGTTTTACTAAATAATCATATGCTCCTTCTCGAAGAGTCTTCCGCACTACATCCAGACCATCCATTCCGGAAATCATCACAACGGGAACATCAGGTATAGCCTTTCGAAGAAATGGAAGCATCTCGGTGCCGTCTAAATACGGCATATTTACATCTAGAATAACCAAATCATACTTTGCTTCTTTTACGCGGTGTATGGCCCGAAGACCATCAGGCTCGGTATCACACGCAAACCCGTGCATTCCGAGACGTCGGGCAAGCAAATTCCTCACCGCGGGTTCGTCATCAACTATAAGTATCCGCTTTTCGCCTGAATAATTCATCGATGTATCCATATATTCTCCCAAAGACTCACTATGGGGCATCTCGAAAAACTGCTACTTTGACATCCCGCATATGCGAAAAACCGCGATTTTATACGAGTTTGCTATCAATCAGATGCACAGAATGTGGGTTTTTCGATATGCCCTATATGTATCATTGCAATATCCATGCCTACCAATAAAACCGCAGGTAATTCATTATCTGAGAGGGATTTACGTACAGTCATCCGCGGGAAGCAGCCGGCAATAGCCACAACATATTTTGTAACTCATCGATTAGAGGAGTTATCATTTTGATCCATTGATTAGGAGTCATATTGAGAACTGCTCTGCTCATGATATTGACACAAGCGACCGGGCGCGGAGAATGCAAAGAGGAGAAAGCGGTGCCGAATGACGCGATACAAAAAGACAGATATGCCTGGGTTATAGCGGCAATGGGCACTTTCGTGGTAATGGGCGCTATCGGCTTTGCGAGATTCGGCTACACTTTGATTCTTCCGAAGATGCTTACGGACCTCAACCTTACGGATGTTCAGACAGGATACATTGCTACATCCAATCTTCTCGGTTATCTGATATTCTCCCTGGTCTGTGGACTCATCGCCACCCGATATGGTCCGAAAATAGTAATCGTACTTTCTCTGATAGTAACCGCTGCAGGTCTCTTCTGTACCGGACTCTCAAACAGTTACGCCGCAGCGGCCTTTTGGCGCTTTATCGCCGGCTCGGGAGGCGGCGGCGCCAATGTTCCCATGATGGGACTTATCTCAGCCTGGTTCAGCTCCAAAAATCGTGGATTAGCCTCGGGTATCATAACGAGCGGATCAAGTTTCGCGCTGCTCATATCGGGTTTGGTTCTGCCCCCTCTCATGGCATCTGGACGCACTATTCCCTTGCTTGCCAATAGCGGCTTGGGAAACGGCTGGCGAATCGGGTGGTACCTACTCGGCGTTATTACCCTGCTTATAGCCGCCGCAGCGGGCCTTGTCCTACGAAACCGCGCCGCTCTGCCGTCGCCAAAAGAAGCCATCTCATCATCGATAAAGACAAGGCCGACACGAATCCTCAGTTTCGGCATACTCAGGTCTAAGAATTTCTGGATTCTCGCTTCATTGTACGCGATATTCGGATTCTCCTATGTAATTTTTGCCACCTTTTTCGCACGGTACCTCACGGGCGAAGCGGCCCTCAGCGAGCGGACCGCGGGATCATTATGGTCCGGCATCGGCGCGGTAAGTATTATCAGCGGGTTTTTGTGGGGCGCAGCTTCGGATCGATTCGGCAGAAAAATCGCGCTCATCTGCATTTTCACGCTGCAGGCATCGGCCTACCTGATATTTTCCGTGGGGCAGGCGATGCCGGCTTACATCATCGCGTCTTTCCTGTTTGCTCTCACGGCCTGGAGTATTCCTGCGGTGATGGGAGCGGCAATCGGCGATATCTTCGGCCCGCAGGCAGCCCCCGCACTTTTTGGATTAATAACTATGATATTCGGCGCAGGGCAGGCGCTTGGCCCGACAATAGCCGGAGCCGTAGCAGAACAGGCCGGTTCATTCAGCCCCGCATACAAGATAGCCGCGGCGGTGGCCCTGGCGGGGGCGATCATTGCGACACGCCTGCCCGCCAAAGCTGTCAGTCGCAGATAGAAGCGCCTTCACGTTTCTCGATATTGAGCTCTTTTGAGGCGTGATCATATTTCTGGAAATAACTTACCCAGGAATTTGTTTCATACAGTTCCCAATCACGAGGAGCGATAACGCCCCGCAGTTTGCCGCATTGCTTCCGGCTTTTCGCACGCCAGTATGTCATGTCCCAAACACAGCGCTTATCTTCATGCACCTCGCAATGTCCGTTTACCCGGCTCCCGCCGCATGGTCCCTGTCGCATTCCTTTCGGGCATTTGGATTCGGGGCAGAGATAAAACATCTCAAAGAGAGCGCAATCGTCACATTGGCGACAGTCGAAGAGAGCTCTCTTCGCAACGCGTTCTAGGAAACCAAAGCTCTTATAGAAAAAACTTTTGTGTTCGATAAAGCGGGTAAACCAGGTCATGAACTTGAAGCCGAGTACGCCGGGTTCAAAAATCGTTACATGAAGCAGCCTGGTGGCCCAGAAAACCGGAGAGAGCATAGGTCTTCTCTTTGTTTTATTGAAGTCGAGAGGTGCTTTATCAACCTCGAATTTTTCTCCGCCGTTAAAAACAAAATACGGCTTTTTCGGAGCGGCATCGAATTCGGGCATAAACTTCTCCCACTCCGATCCATACTCGGCCGCCTTCGATAGAATTGTTTTCACATCTTCGGTTTTGAGATTGAGCCCTTCGATGTGAGCTCCGCTGAAACCCAGTCCCTTAATCATGGCAATCTGTTTGGCGGCACGATCTAATCTCACGGCCTTACCCTTGTCTTCAGCCTTCCTCTCTTCTACAAGCCTGGCGAGAAACTCATCACTTACAAAACTGCCGGGTATCTCACCCTTGTTCATGAGTCTTGCCGCGCCCGCGGTAAGTACGTATACGCTGCCGAGAATCGGTACGTCGGTTTTTATAAACTCGCGGGCGTACCGGATCAGCTCAACATATTTGCGCGAATCATAACCGAGCTGCGTGATGAAATAATCAGCACCCGCTTCTATCTTTTTCTCCATTTTCAGATACTGCATTTTGCTCGGGCCTTCAGTCCACTTGAACGGGCTGACACAGGCGCCGAGGTACAGCTCAGAAGGATCGAGGGTGAGGGTTTTCTTTCCCACCTTCATTTCCAAACCGCGATTCAGCTCGGTAAGATAATGGAGTGTAGAAACCGAATCGGTATCAAATACCGGCTTTGGGGTACCAAGAAATCCTGAAACCGGATAGTCACCCGTAATTACCAGCAGATTATTTACGCCGGCCCGCCTAAGTGCAAACGCGCGGCTTTCTATGAAGTTCCGATTCATGTCCTTGCAGGAAAAATGGACAATACAGTCTAAATCCATCGCCTGAATTTCGGCGCCAAGGATGTCCGCTGAAAGAGCCGGATTTCCTCCGGCGTTATCCGTAAGGCTCAGAGCGTGTATCTCATCAATCGACTTCGCTTCAGTAGCGAATTTGATTACTTGATCGAGGCTCTTCCCTTGAAAACCCCGGCCTGGTATCAGCTCACAAGTAATAACGAATTTCTCCCCGGATTCTAATGATGCTTTGAATTGATTCATAATAGTCTCCTGCCCGAAAATTATTCGGTTTTAAATATTTCCACTTCTTCAAGAAGGGTTACGGCATTATCTGCATTCTTTCTGCTTATATCTTCAACCTTTTCACTCTCCGCGGCTATACCCGAGGCCTCCTCGCTAATCTCGGCAATTTCAGAAAAAGAGCTTACTACATCCCGCACGCTATCCTGAATCTGGCCGAAGGCCTTGCCAAAATCTCCTGCGTGAGCGGCTTCTATCGCCGCGTTCATCGAAAGGAGATTTGTTTGAGAAGCGACATTATTAATAAGAGATATGAGTTCCAGTAAATTGTCAACATTCTTTGAGATCGCGCCGATATTTTCGTTCACATGATGCTCGCTGAGTATTGAATAACGCCATCATACACGATTTGCACCAAAAATGTAAGTTATTTCCCTTCTTCTGCCGCGGAACAGAGCACTCTAAGGACGCCGGGAAGGCAGTCTATCGTCACTTCGGAACCCTCCGCGCAGATAGTCTCGCCATCTGCATGCATAACTATCGCAGCATCCGCAGACTTAACGGTAAGAGTCTTTGTTTTGCTGAAGGTGATGTGCGGGTCTCCTTCCTGTGCGCCTTTCAGATACTTAACGATAATGTTCAGCATCTCCCCTCTCTTCGGCTCACCGGCGATACACAGATCCAGCAAGCCATCGTTGTTCTGTGCCTTGGGAGCCATGTAGAACGCCCCCCCCATCCGCGTGCCGTTCATCGCGGATATCTGCAGCATCGGCCGGGTTTCGTTGATCTGATCCGAGGAAAGCTCCATCGTGGGAGCATTATAGAAGAAAAACATAGTCTTCAAGGCTCCAAGGAGGTAACCGAGAAATCCTTGGGCCCATTTGATTTTGGAAGCCTCCAATCCGACGACAGTATCGAATCCGATGCCTATACCGTTTCCAAAATACCTGGCTTCGGTGACTTCGGGTCCGGTGATGCGGCCGATATCGATGAGACGGGTGGCACCAGCGTTCAGAATCGAACACGCCTCTTCCAAATCCTTTGGTATCCCCACGCCGTAAGCGAAATCGTTACCTCTGCCGCAGCAGATCATTCCGAAACACGGAAGGTTTTCCGCCTTCTTGCCGGTTTGCACAAGCCCGTTAATCGCTTCATTTGCCGTGCCGTCACCACCGACGGTAACAACCGCGTCATATTTGCCCATCGCCTTACCCGCGATCTCCGTTGCATGGAAAGGACCTTCGGTGAACACAAGCTCATAGTCGAGACTAAAGTTATCCAGGTTGGATCGAACCGCGTCGACTTTATTGACGGCAGTTCCATTCGCTGCGTTTGGATTGAAGATTACCAAATAGTTCATATTTATCCCCCGTATGCTGGCACATCATACCATGACTAACCGGCAAATCAACCCGCATAGTGGAAGCGCCGATGCAAATGTGCTAAACTCCCCGCCTTACCTGATTACCTGGAGGAACGAACGCACATGGCCGAGAATAAACCTGACAACACACCGGATACGGAGATTGCCCCTTCGGGGAAAGATTTCATTCGAACGATTATTGATGAAGATATCGAAGCCGGAAGGTTTGAAGGACAGGTAGTAACGCGTCTTCCTCCTGAGCCAAACGGTTTTCTCCATATTGGCCATGCAAAGGCATTCCTCCTCAGCTCCGGAGTTGCCGACGAGTTTGGGGGAAGGTGCAATCTTCGATTTGATGATACCAATCCGCTCAAGGAAGAAACCGCTTTTGTCGAAGCGATAAAGACGGATCTGCGATGGCTCGGGATAGATTGGAAAGAAAACGAGTATTTTGCTTCCGACTACTACGGCGCGCTCCACGATATGGCGGTTACGTTGATAAGAAATGGCAAGGCATATGTAGATGACCTGAGCGCCGAAGAAACCCGAAAACATCGGGGGACATTAACCGAGCCGGGTACCAATAGCCCGTTTCGCAACAGAAGTATCGAAGAAAACCTGGAACTCTTCGGGAAGATGCGGGCAGGCGATTACGAAGACGGTGCGCGGGTCCTAAGAGCAAAAATCGATATGGCATCCCCCAATATGAATATGCGCGATCCGGTAATGTACCGCATTATGCACGCTCATCATCACCGAACAGGCGATGATTGGTGCATCTATCCGACATACGACTGGGCGCACGGTCAGTCCGATTCCATTGAAGGCATTACTCACTCTCTTTGCGATCTGGCGTTTGAAGACCATCGTCCTCTATACGATTGGTTCCTCGATGAACTGGGTATACATCACCCGCGGCAAATTGAATTTGCTCGCCTCAACCTGACCTACACGGTACTAAGCAAGAGGAAACTACGAAGACTCGTGGAGGAAGGGCATGTCAGCGGCTGGGACGACCCGAGGATGCCTACCCTGTCCGGTCTGAGAAGACGCGGGTACACTCCTGAGATATTACGGGCTTTTATAAAAAGAATCGGGATGTCCAAAACCCACAGCATGGTAGATATAGCGTTGTTAGAGTTTATTACCCGTGAGGAACTCAATAAGTCAGCGCCTAGAGTTATGGCGGTGCTCGATCCCATCCTTGTGATAGTGGATAATTATCCTGCGGATAGCTCTGAACAATTAGAAGCCGAGAACAATCCTGAAGATCCGGATTCCGGCACCAGAACTCTCACCTTTGGCCGTGAGCTTTACATCGAGCGGGAGGACTTCAAAGAAGACCCGCCGCGCAAATACTTCAGACTGTCACCGGGCAAAGAGGTCCGCCTGAAGCACGCGTACTATATTACCTGCACGGATGTTGTTAAGGATGACACGGGAAAAATCAGCGAAATTCACTGCACATACGATCCGGCGACAAAGGGCGGATCGTCGGAAGACGGCAGAAAAATCAAAGGCACTCTACATTGGGTAACCGCCGCTGAAGCGGTCGACGCGCGGGTGTGTCTGTTTGATCGGTTGTTTACTTCTGAAAATGTCGAAGAACAGGAGAATTTCCTCGATCATTTGAATGCAGACTCTCTCACGATACTCGACCACTGCAAACTGGAGCCTGCTTTAAAAGATTCAATTACCGGCGACCGGATGCAGTTCCTCAGACAGGGATATTACTCGAGAGATACCGAGAATACCGGTGACGGCCGACCTGTCTTTAACCGAATAGTCGGCCTTAGAGACAGTTGGGCAAAAATTGAACGTCAGACCGGCGGCAAAACGAAAGCTTGAGAGCGCCTCTATGCGCCTAAGCGATATCGATCTGAAAGTA
This sequence comes from Spirochaetales bacterium, assembly GCA_018644745.1. Next base: position 4,315 of record JABGPX010000409.1, on the reverse strand, counting down.
TCTCTTCTTGCCTGCTCTAAGGGTAATGCGGTCGTCCTCAATCCAGGATTCATCAATAGTAAGTTCTATATCGGTAACTTTTTTCTCGTTAATCGAAGCACCGCCTTGGCTAACGAGCCGGCGCGCCTCACTTCTTGAAGCACAGAGGGATGTTCGCGCGAACAGCTCCAGGACCGGTATTCCTTCGGAGAATTCCCCCCGGCTGATGCTGATAGACGGAATCGATGAGGTGCTGCCTCCGCCTGATGAGAAAGCTGCCTTTGCGGCTTCCTGGGCCTGATCGGCCTCAGCTTTACCATGGACAATTGATGTCAGCTGATATGCAAGGGCTTCTTTCGCGCGGTTGATCTCCTGGCCTTGTAGAGATCCCAATTCACGGACCTCCTCGACAGGGAGAAATGTGTAGAGCATAAGAAACCTCTCAACATCCGGGTCCGCGACATTTCTCCAGTACTGATAAAACTCAAAAGGAGAGGTAACCGACGGATCGAGAAAAAGAGCACCTTTCTCCGTCTTGCCCATCTTCTTGCCATCCGAACGCGTTACCAGCGGAAAAGTCAAACCGATTACCTCGGTACCTTCGATACGCCTCGTAAGATCAGCGCCCGAGACAATATTTCCCCATTGATCATCACCGCCGACCTGAAGCTTGCATCCTTCACGCTGAAAGAGCGTAAGAAAGTCAAACGACTGGAGAAGCTGATAGTTAAACTCGATAAAGGAGAGACCTGTTTCGAGGCGGATCTTGTATGTCTCGAAGCTGAGCATCCTATTCACTGAGAAGTGCCGCCCGATGTCACGAAGGAAATCGATATAGTTCAGCTCCTTCAGCCAATCGGCATTATCAACCAGAATAGCTTTTCCGGAATCGAAATCGATGAATTTCGCTATTTGGCCTTTTATTTTCTCAGCGTTATCAGCGATCTGATCTTTTGTCTGCATCTTCCGCATCTCAGATTTACCCGACGGATCACCGATGAGGGCGGTTCCCCCGCCGACGAGAGCAATAGCTCTGTGCCCTGCCCTATTGAGATGGGCCATCGCGAAAAGGGGGATCAGGTGTCCGGCATGCAGGCTCGGGCCGGTCGGGTCAAAGCCGCAGTAGTATGAAACGGTTTCTGTTTCCAGGAGTTTTTCTAAACCCTCGAGATTTGTGCATTGCTGAATAAAACCCCGTTCCCGCAGCTCTTCTAATCCTGTTTTCACTTGTCCGCCCTTTTATAGCTTTTGATTTCTTTCCGGATTCTTTCAGCGAGCTCGGCCCTCGGAATCCGGACCTGCTCCATTGTATCTCTGAATCGCAGAGTAACCGTAGTGTCGTCTTTTGTCTCGTAGTCGACAGTGATACAGAAAGGTGTACCTATCTCATCCTGGCGCCTATACCGCCTTCCGATCGCGCCGCCTTGATCATAAAAAGTTGAAAAATCTTCCCGCAGTTCCTTCTCGATATCTCCCGCAAGTTCCGCCAGTCCATCCTTCTTTACCAGAGGGAAAACACCAATGGTTATCGGCGCCACAGAAGGATGAAAATGCAGAACCGTTCGTTCATCTCCATCGAGCTGCTCCTCTTCGTAGGCATCGGCAAGAACCGTGAGCACTGTCCGAGTAAGTCCAGCGGATGTCTCAACAACCCAAGGGATGAAACGCTCCCTGGTCTGATCATCAAGATATTCCAAATCCTTGCCTGAATACTCAGCGTGGCGCTTGAGATCATAATCTGTTCGATTATGGACACCTTCCAGCTCCGACCAGCCAAAGGGAAACTCGTATTCTATATCAAAGGCCTTCTTAGCGTAAAAGGCAAGCTCCGTCGGTCCATGCTCATGGAGTCTGAGTCTATTCTTGCGAATTCCTAGTTTTTGATAATATTTCTGCCGTTCTTCAAGCCAGAAATCGAATTGCTTTTCATCTTCATCCGGATGGACGAAATACTGCATTTCCATCTGCTCGAACTCACAGGTTCGAAATATGAAATTTTTGGTGGTTATCTCATTCCTGAAAGCCTTTCCCACCTGAGCTATTCCGAAGGGCACCTTCACCCGGGTGCTCTGGTGAACATTCTTGAAATTCACATATATACCCTGAGCGGTTTCCGGCCGCAAATAAACCTCAGAGCCCCCTTCGGCCAACGGCCCCATGTGGGTTTTGAACATAAGATTGAACTGCCGTGCCTCTGTCAGCTCACCACCGCAGTCGGGACATTTTTTTGCTTCGCGGCTTTCTTCCGGCATCTGGTCTTCTCGAAACCGGTGCTTGCACCTTTTGCAGTCTACCAGCGGGTCGGTGAAGTTTTCTACATGACCGGATGCTTCCCATACCCGTGGATGCATCATGATCGCGGCGTCGAGTCCAACGATGTTGTCGTGAAGCTGGGTCATTTCCCGCCACCAGAAATCCTTGATCCGATTCTTCAATTCGACACCTAAAGGGCCATAATCCCATGCCGAGGAAAGACCGCCGTATAGTTCACTTGATTGATATATAAATCCCCGCCGCTTGCACAGAGATACTAATTTTTCCATACTTACAGTTTCAGCCATTATTTTCCTCTTGTTCTCTTTTTGTTGCCGTTGTTTAAGATTCGGCGTTCTCGAGCAATCCAATAGCCCGATCGACACGAAATAGCGTTTTCTCAGATCCGAGCAGTCTCATCGAGCCGAAGAGCGGCGGTGATGAAGGGCTGCCGGTTACCGAAACTCTGAGGGGCATGAGAATATCCCCGAGCTTGATACCGAGCTCCTCTGAAGCCTTCCTGAATAACTCTTCATTCCCTTCATCGTCCCGCTCCATGAAATCAGCCAGTATCTCTCTTCCCTTTACCAGAGCCATTTTGGTCTGCACCGCGTCCAATCTTTTGGGAATAAGGGCCCCGGGCTCCGAGACCGGTACATCCTGAAAAAGAAACCGCACAAGCTCCGTAATTTGCGGGAGGAGACGCAGCCGCTCTTTTACCAGCGGAATCATTCCGTCGATGATCTCTTTTTCCACCTGGCTTAGCACCTCGGGTACAATTGAAGCGCGTTTCAGATATGGTATCAGCAGCTCCTCTAACTCGGTGTCAGCTTTTTGACGAATATACTGGCCGTTAAACCAATCAAGTTTCTTATAATCGAACACAGCCGGCGCTTTATTCAGCTTCTCAAGAGTGAATACCTTTTCGAGTTCATCGAGGGTGAAAAACTCCCGCTGATCGTCGAAAGACCATCCAAGCAGGGCGACATAGTTAATAATAGCTTCAGGAAGGTATCCCGCCGCTATAAATTCCTTCATACTCGTCGACCCATGGCGTTTGGAGAGCTTTTGCCCGTCTTTTCCGAGAACCACTGGGAGATGACAGAACACGGGAGGTTCCCATCCAAAAGCTTTGTACAGAAGAATATGTAATCCTGCGGAAGGAAGCCATTCCTGTGCTCTAAGAACATGGCTTATTTCCATTAAGTGGTCGTCTATTGTTGCGGCCAGGTGATACGTGGGCATCCCATCAGATTTGACCAATATAGGGTCCACGGGAATATCTTTGTTCTTCCGACTAACCTCGCCGAGAATCGCATCCTGGAGAGTGGTTTTTCCCTCCAGCGGCACCTTGAAGCGTATTACAGGATTTATGTCCTGAGATTCATAGGTGGCTATTTGCTCTGAGGATAGATCGCGGCAGTGACGATCGTATCCGCCGCCCTTATTTCCCTTTTCCTCTCGAAGCGCATCTATCCGCTCCTCGGAGCAGAAGCACCGGTACGCATACCTCTTCTCCAGCAATTCTTCAGCGTATCCAGAGTATATTTCTTTCTTTTCTGACTGAATATATGGAGCATGAGGACCGCCCACATCGGGGCCTTCATCCCATTTGAATCCAAGCCATTCAAAGGTATCGTACAAATCCTGAATCGCGCCGTCCGTTGATCTTGCCTGATCGGTATCCTCAATCCTGAGGATGAAGTCGCCGCCATTCGCGCGGGACAGCAGGTAATCAAACAGGGCGGTGCGAACATGGCCTATGTGCTGAAGGCCTGTGGGAGATGGCGCGTATCTTACCCTAACTCTCATGTGTGCATCCTTGTTTTCTCTATATTATAGATGAATTATTAATACAGGTGCGATCAGTGATTGTGTTCAAGGATTATACGAAGACCCGGGACCAGGGTCAATATGAACCGCTTTTCGATCTTTCAACTGAGCAACAAGAAACATATAATATGGCCAAGAAGGTGGTGAAAACGATGTCTCATCAGCAATTCGAACAGGCTGCGGCACTCTATACCGAAGTGGATATAAAAGCCGTCGAGTTTGCTTCCGCTTCCAGACTGTCATGTCCCAT
>JABGPX010000052.1 GCA_018644745.1 Spirochaetales bacterium | reverse complement strand
CCTACCGGTTATGCGGGTATTGGGTAGATGAACTTATTGAGTATATCGGTGGTAACTATGCGGCATTTTGCGAAGAACTCGTCGGTCACTTCACCGGGTTAGATATATGTTCTCTCGAGGGCACATATCTAGCTTGGCTCGATTTCCGAAAAACACCTTTTTCCGGCCGCGAACTGACGGATACCATGCTGAACAAAGCCGGGCTTTGGCTGAGCGAAGGATCTGCTTTCGGCACCGGCGGCGCCGGATTTATGAGGGTAAATATCGCCGCTCCGAGAAGCACCGTGCTCGAGGCGGCGTTTCGCATAAAAGCCGCCTTCTGTTGAGATCAATTCTCAATATGAACAATTCTTTGCCGGGTAGAGTACAAGTTTGAAGAGAAGGTCGTACTTAATGGGTCATATTGAAAATTGCCGGTCGAAATCTAACAAATTTGTACCGGGAATTCTTATTTTTATCGATATGCTACGCAGATACATGGTTACAGTTGTTATGAATTCGTATCAATAGAATAAAATGAGAATTCCGCTTCTGTTGAACAATAAACCTTGAATAGCTATGATCATGCCATGTCGATAATTCCGAAATCCCTCAGCACTAGCAAGATTTTTCTGGTGGGTATAAAAGGCACAGGGATGTCCGCTCTCGCGGAGCTCTTCTCGGACCGCGGCGCCGCCGTGACAGGATCAGATACGGGGGAAACTTTTTATACCGATGGTATACTCCGCTCACTCGAGATACGCTTTTTTGAGGACTTTGATGCCGATCATATCGATTCGGAAACCAGTCTGGTGGTGCACTCGGCCGCCTATTCGCGGGATACCCATCCAGAGTTGGTGAGAGCATCCGAGCTCGGAATACCGATTCTGAACTATCCCGAGGCCCTCGGCGCGATTTCTGCTCTATCGGACTCATCCGGAATTACCGGCGCACACGGCAAATCCACCACGACCGCCATCGCGGGTACTCTTATGCAGCATCTCGATATCCCGGTTTCGGTTCTGGCGGGAACTGCGGTTCCGACCTTCGGGAATAGATCGACTGTGAGTAGAGGATCTATGTATTTCATCGCGGAAACCTGTGAATATCGCCGACATTTTCTGCACTTTAAACCCGCGAGGATCGTCCTGACAAACGTCGATTTGGATCATACCGACTATTTTTCCTCCTACGACGATATGCGAAATGCTTTCGTCGAATACGGCAGCCTGCTTCCATCGAATGGGGAGCTGATATTTTGTGCTGATGACGGCGGTGCCTCGGAAGTAGCGTCATTGCTTGAGCGCACAAGACCTGATCTGCGGTTCACACCCTACGGCCGAACCGCGCCGGGAGATTTCGGCATTACCGATTTTGCTGAAGGTACTGGTGAGGTTTCATTCTCTCTTCGCGGATTCACCCGGCGGTTGAGTTTGGGCGTTCCAGGTGCGCATACCGCGTTCGATGCCGTTGCCGCGATTGCTCTCATGCGTTCCATCGTAAGAGACTCCAGGGGAAAGTTCTCGACAAACGATGAAAACAGCATTGCAGAAGGGCTAAAGACTTTCCATGGCAGCAGAAGAAGAAGTCAGATAGTCGCGGACACTCACGGTGTTTTGATAATCGACGATTACGGACATCATCCGACCGCGGTGAAAAAGACAATTGAAGGGTATAGGCGATTCTATCCGGGACGAAGAATCATCCTCGATTTCATGCCTCATATGTACTCTAGAACAAAAGACCTCTTTGAAGATTTTTTTTCCGCGTTTGATGAACCAGATATAGTTATTCTGCACAAGATTTACTCGTCGGCCAGAGAGGCTCTCGGCGAGGTAAGCGGAAAAGATCTTTACGATGCCGTACGCGGAAGAAGAAAAAACGTTCATTATTTCCATGAGGTAATGGACGCGCTGGAGACCTGTGAATCTCTGCTCGAGCCCGGAGATGTGTTCATAACGATGGGTGCGGGGGATAATTGGAAACTTGGCAAAGCACTAGCGTCGCTCACGCCGAAT
>JABGPX010000053.1 GCA_018644745.1 Spirochaetales bacterium | reverse complement strand
AACATCGAGATTGTGTTCGATAACAACCACCGAGTGACCATTTTCCAACAGCGATCTGAGCGCGGATAACAGAAGGGCGACATCGGCGAAATGAAGCCCCGTGGTGGGCTCATCAAATAAAAAGAGTGTCCTATTCTCATTCGCGCGGTTTTGTTCAGATAAGGCGCCGGCAAGCTTCAACCGCTGGGCTTCGCCTCCGCTCAGCGTCGGCACCGGCTGCCCCAATCGCAGATATCCAAGACCCACACTCAGAAGGCCTTTGAGTTTTTCATGGATTTTCTTAGTGTCACGGAAAATAACAACCGCTTCATCAACCGTAAGATTCAAAACCTCCCCAATTGAGAGAGGTATTGAATCATCCGGGAAAATCCGTACTTCAAGAATGTCCGATCGATATCGACTGCCGTTACATTCGGGACAGCTGATGTACACATCGCTCAGGAACTGCATTTCTACCCGCTCGAACCCGGATCCCGAACAGACAGGGCACCTGCCTTTCTCGGAATTATAGCTGAAATTGCCTGGAGAATAGCCTCTTTGCACAGCCAGCGGAGTATTTGAGAAAATTTTTCTAATGCTGTCGAGCGCGCCCACGTAACTAACCGGATTCGATCTGGTGGTCCGGCCGATGGGGGACTGATCAACCAGGGTCACCTCACTGAGAGTCTCCCATCCCAGAATATCCTGGTGGCTACCGGGTCGTTCAGAGTTCTTACCGAGGCGCCTCGAGACACCGCGGTACAAAATGTCTGCCAAAAAGGTAGATTTGCCTGATCCGCTGACTCCCGTGATACAGACAAGCTGGTTCATCGGGATGTTTACATCGATTCCCTGCAAATTATTTTCACTCGCTCCCATCACGGTCAATAAATCCCTTGTCGGGTCAACGCCGCTATATCCCGCTGGCGTTTCTGCAATAGAGACGGCTGACCTATCTCCACGGAGATATGCAGCAGTAAGAGATTTTTTACTTCGAAGGAACGCCCTTTTTGATCCGGAAAAAACAATCTCACCGCCCTTCTCGCCAGGTCCGGGACCAAGATCGATGATATTGTCCGCCGCATTGATAAGTTCCGGATCGTGCTCAACAATAATGAGCGTGTTTCCAGTATCTCTAAGCTTCTTCAGAATTACTATCAGGCTTCCGATATCTCTCGAATGCAGACCGATACTCGGTTCATCAAGTACAAACAGGGTGTTGACCAGCGTGGTGCCGAGAGCGGTGGTAAGGTTAATCCTCTGAACTTCACCGCCACTGAGGGTCCGCGACTGCCGGTCGAGGGTGAGATAACCAAGCCCGACATCATCTAAATATTCCAGCCGGGAAACGATTTCTCTGTGAATTATGGCTGCAGCTTCATTGTCCTTTCCAATTTTTATATTCTTAAAAACGCTCGAGGCTTTCTCCAGCGGCATGAGCATGAGGTCGCGAATTGAGTACCCTTCACCCGAGCCAACTCGCCAAAGCAGGCTCTCATCTTTTAGCCGGGCTCCCTTGCAGTCGGGACAGAGGTCGTATGAGCGGTACCGGGAGAGAAATACCCGGATATGCATCCGATAGCTTCGCCCTTCCTGCCAGGCGAAAAAACGATTCACTCCGTACCACCTCCCTTCGGCCCACTCTCCCTCGCCGACTAATACCCATTGCCGCTCGCGGGAATTCAGCTCGCTCCAGGGCGTGTCCAGACGAATTCCGGCCTCCTCGGCAAAACTCATTAAATCCGCCTGGCATTCGGCGTAAGTGCCGGTCCGCCACGGTTTCACGGCTCCTTCCCGGAGCGTTCTTAAGGGCTCGGGGATTACCAGGCCGTAATCAATCCCTATTGTCCTTCCAAAACCTCTGCAGGTCTCGCAGGCTCCGAGAGGAGAATTAAATGAAAATTGATTTGGCACCGGATCCATGTAATGAATATCGCAGTCCGGGCAATGCAGATCTGTTGAGAAACGGTGCACTCGGGGTACCATTGGAGCTTCATCCAATTGATGCACACACAGCCG
>JABGPX010000054.1 GCA_018644745.1 Spirochaetales bacterium | reverse complement strand
TGGCGGGCGAAATAAGAGGAGCCCTGTTTGAACACATGTCCTCAAAGCACGTAACCTTGTCTAGCCTGAAATCAGGCACCAGCAGGGCGTAAGCCTCCGAGTAGAAATCGCTGAGGTCCGATATGATAATGTGAATCAAATCCGGATTGTCGGCCATTGCAAAGACAGCGCCTTCAAGCCCCATTAGCTGCCTGACTGCGCTGAAGAGACCGCCAAAGGGAAAGCTGAAGTGCTGCACCCATCTTGCCCTTGCCAGCGCTTTTTGTTCCGCTTTCTGATCGTCGGTATCATATAGGCAGCGTCCCGCACTTCCCGCCCGGAACCTCTCCTCGAATATCTCCTTCCACGATCGCACATCTTTGACTGGAAAATCCAGCCAATGTGACATACCGCTTGTGGCTCCGGCCTCGGCCATCCTTCCATCGCTTCGCTCGAAGTCCGCTCTAATCATCTTTTTCGTTACGCCGTATTCATCAACAAGGGTCACATATCTGTCATCCCTGTTGAGCACCCGGATGTCAAATAGCGGGTACATATTCAGATTCAGCCGCAAACTCATTGTATCATCGGAAACCATTCCTGTTGCGGTGTTCGGACTCTCGTCGGGACCAAGGCCTTCGCCGCGCCACCGCTCCAGGGTCTCCGTCCATCCGCCGATGCCGCTTATGGGTATTCGATCGAACTTCTCCCCTGAGTAAATGGCCTGGTAAATTTCTCGCCCGTTCACTTCATAGTACCTCTTGTTTGCATTGGTCTATTTACAAGTGTCTCTCCGGCGCGAATATTGATCCCTCGCTGTTCCTCGTCGTAGAAAACCACGTGGCGGCATGCTCGCCCGGCGGTTGGACCTTCCTGTTACAAACCCAGTCGGTTAAGCCTACACAATTAATGGAATCTGTCCAGGATGAGCGGCATATACTTTTTTCTATCCGACCGATTGATAGATAATATGAATTGCGCGTACACTCGGATGTATTATGAGCAAGCTGTTGAAAAGATCCGAGGAGCATCAGGCGTGCAGAGTTGCCGTTGTCGGAGCGGCGGGATATTGGGGCAGCTACTATACAAAGACATATGCCCAGCATCCAGACTGCGAGCTTTATGCCATAGCAGACACGGCTGAGGAACGCCGCTCCGAATTTGCGGGCATGTATGGGATACCGACTGTCTATAGTTCTGTAGACGAGTTGCTCCAGGACGGCGTGCCCGATATCTGTACTATCAGCCTTCCGGTGTCAGCATCCCATGATGCTGTACTTGCATGTGCCGAGGCAGGAGTGCCGATTATCACCTGTGAAAAGCCAATTTCTGAAAGTCTTGAAAAAGCCGACGAGATGGTGGAAGTATGCCGACGGCGTGGAGCCATTTTGAGCTGCGGAACTGCGATATGGGAGTTCCCGCGGTTTCCTGAGGTTATGGAGTGGGTCGGGGGAGGGCACGTCGGCGAGCAGACGAGAGTATTCATACCCGGCGGATTGAGCAAGTATGTCACCGGAAACGGGTGTGTTATACTCGTGGCGGCGATGCGCCTGGCCGGATCGGAGGTAGCCTGGGTCGAAGGCTGGACCGATCCGCCTGAAGCCGCATTCACAGATGATGAATGCGGCGCATACGGACGCTTAGGTTTCAGAAGTGGTGCGGTATGCGATATCCCTTCAACCGCAGATGTCCTTGCTAAGACGAACTGCATAGGAGTTTCCGGAACCCGTGGCCGGGCGTGGATAAGTCGACAACAGCCTGTGCTGCTAAATCGAATAAAAGGCCCCGCTGAAGATTACTATCCTGTTTTCCTGCCAAACCTGCCTAATCCTGAGGAAAGATTACCCAAGACGTTTCATTGGGCAATCAGCACTTTTGTCGAGCTATTTAGGCAGCACGCACAGCAAACCGCGCAGAAGCAACCTGCAGGCGAACCAAGAGCGGCGACTTTCAGCAGCGGACATGACTACCGGCAGGCGCTGGAAATTGCCATAGCCCTGAAACTGTCGGCGAAAAAGAAT
>JABGPX010000055.1 GCA_018644745.1 Spirochaetales bacterium | reverse complement strand
CACTATATAACAGAAAATTCCTTCATTACAAGATTCCGGAGGGTCCGGCTTGACATGAGACCTTCTTTACCTTTACGGTAATATTCAAATCACACATTTATTTGACAAGTATTGGGAGGCAATTATGAAAAGATTCATGAGTCTAACGTTAGTACTATTGCTGATTGTTGCAGTAGGTTCTGTATTCGCCGCACCGGGCGCCGAGGAAGCCAGCGGAGATAAAACTATCAAGGCTGGATTTATCTACGTAGGTCCTATTGGAGATTACGGATGGTCCCACGCCCACGATCAGGGCAGACTGTACGTAGAAGAAAAGTTTCCTTGGCTGGAAACAGTGTATGTCGAATCTGTTCCGGAGGGCGATTCCTCCCGGATTATCGACCGGTTGATTCAGGAAGAAAAAGTTAACGTTATCTTTACAACTAGTTTCGGATATATGGATGACACCGTTGCCGCGGCTGAAAAATATCCGGATGTCACTTTCATGCATTGTTCGGGATTCAAAACCTCGGACAACCTTGGAACATATTTCGGAGATCTCTACCAGGCATATTATCTGAATGGAATAATTGCCGGTGCGCTCACCAAAACAAATATGCTCGGTTATGTTGCCGCCTTTCCCATCCCCGAACTAGTACGTCATATTAACGCTCTTGCCATGGGCGCAAAGGCTGTAAATCCGGACGCTGAAGTGCATGTTCGATGGACCTATGCGTGGTACGGACCAGAGAAAGCAAAAGAAGCCGCCGAATCACTTATCGCCTCGGGATCCGACTTTCTTGCGTTTACCGAAGACACACCTGCTGTCATCGAAGTCGGTCAGGATCATTTTGAAAAGGGAGATGAAATATATACCTTCAGCCATTACAGCCCGATGCAGCCGTACGGTGTCGACTCGGCAATTTCCGGGCAGCTTTCCGACTGGGGCGTTCTCTATGAGAAGATCCTTCAGGATATCTATGACGGTACCTGGACCAATGAGCGGCATTGGTGGCTCATGGAAGAAAAAGCTTCCTATCTGGGCGCCGAGTTCGGCCAAATTGTCAATCCGAAACATGTAGCGAAGCTGAAAGCTGCTATGGTAGATTTTCCCGGTTACGGAAATATCAGCGTATACGACCTGATTTCTCAACTTACGGATGTTATGACCAAGGAAGGCAGAGACGGGTTTGATCCTTACGACGGACCGATTACCGACAACAAGGGCAATCTGCAGATTCCTGCAGGCGAACGGGCAACTATCGATCAACTCGAAAGCATCATGTACTACGTCGACGGCGTAGTCGGTGATATACCTCAATAGGTTTTATCGACTCGAAAAGGGAGCCTTTTGGCTCCCTTTTTTTTTGCCGATCTGCTAAAATCTCTGTCTATGGCAAGAATCACTTCTCTCGAATTATCGGGTATAAGTAAATCATTTCAGGATGTTCACGCAAATCGAGACATCAGTCTCAAGGTATCATCCGGAGAAATACTCGGATTACTGGGAGAGAATGGAGCAGGTAAAACCACGCTGATGAACGTGCTGTACGGTATTTATCAACCTGATTCCGGAAAAATACTGATCAATGGCGAAGAAGTGCGGATTCGCTCACCGAGAGACTCTATGGCTCAGGGCATCGGCATGGTGCATCAACACTTCATGCTGGTACAGAATCATTCGGTAGCCGAAAACGTCATAATGGCATATGAGGGGAGTGATTGGCTGTTCCCGGCGAAGAAAATACGAACAAAACTCGCCGAATTCTCAACTCGTTATGGCCTAACCATCGATCCGGAAAAAATGGTATGGCAGCTCTCCGCGGGAGAGCAGCAGCGGGTGGAAATAGTAAAAGCCCTTCAGAATAATGCTGATCTGCTTATCCTTGATGAGCCGACGTCGGTCCTCACTCCGCAGGAATCAATAGAACTATTTGCCATACTGGAGCGAATGAAAGAGGAAGGCCATTCAATTATCCTCATTAGTCATAAACTAGAGGAAATAATTGGGATCTGTGACAGAG
>JABGPX010000056.1 GCA_018644745.1 Spirochaetales bacterium | reverse complement strand
TGCCTTAAGGCGTAAGGGTTCAAATCCCTTCTCTCGCAATTCTGCTTTCAGGATTGCCTGGTTGGGGGTATATGCGGGAGTAGCTCAGTGGTAGAGCTCCACCTTGCCAAGGTGGACGTCGCGGGTTCAAATCCCGTTTCCCGCTCTTCAACGGCAAATGGCGATCTAAGGCTTCCTTGGATCGCCATTTTTTTTAATCTTCATAACGCAGGCCGCTGTTACGCGGACCGGCGTAAATACAAACGGAGAGTTGCATGATCGCAAACAAGGAAATTGAGGTAAAGGAAAAATCATCGGTCAAGCTGACCATCACCGTCGGCAAGGACGAGGCCAAAAAAGAATACGACGAACTACTCAGCAAGTATTCAAAAACCGCTCAGATAAAAGGCTTTCGGCGAGGCAAAGTCCCTACGTCGATACTCGAACAGAAATTCGGCGAGAGTCTTCGCGGCGAAGCCGGTATGAACATAATTGAAAACAGCCTCAAAGAAGCTTTCGAGGAAATCGAGAAAAAACCGCTTCAATTTGAACCGCCTGAGCTTCTCGAGGAAGTAGATTTCGAGCTCGGTAAGGACTTCACATTCTCGGTCACATACGACTGCTTCCCGGACGTAGCGCTTGCCGAATATAAGGGCGTTGAGATTGAAGAGCCGGCGGTGTCAATTCTGGCGGAGGATATTAATAGGGAGCTCGAAACTATTAGAGACCAAAACTCGGTTGTTATCGACAAAGTCAAGGGCGGAGTAGAGAAAGAAAATATCGTTACGGTTAACTACGTGGAACTCGACGACGCGGGTGAAGAGATCCCTGATTCTTCAAGAGAAGATTTTGTTTTTACCGTCGGAACCGGCTACAACCGATATAAGATCGACGATGAACTCCTGGATCTCGACAAGGACGCAGAAAAGGAAATTGAAAAGTCCTATCCTGAAGATTTTGAAGAAGCGGAACTAGCTGGTAAAACAGTAAAACTAAAAGTAAAAGTAACCCAGATAAAAGAAAAACAGCTGCCCGAGCTTGATGATGAACTTGCCCAGGATGTAAGCGAAGAATACAAAACCCTGGATGACTTGAAGAAAAGCATAAAAAAGCGCCTGAAGGAAACCGTTGAGCAGCAGCTGAAACAGCGGAATATTGACGCAATATTAAAGAAAATCCTCGAGTCTATGACCATCGATCTGCCGGAATCTATGATCACCGCCGAACTCGCGTCGTCCTGGTCACGCTTCATGCAGCAATCCGGATTGAATGAACAGCAGATGGAACAGGTTCTTGCGCAGCAGGAACGCGGACGAGAAGACCTCTACGCCGACTGGCGGCCGTCTGCTGAGGATTCAATCAAAACCCGACTTATCCTCAACGAAGTCCTCGAAGCGGAGAAGCTGAAAGTGACAGAAGAGGAAATTGATGGGGAAATCACCAAAAGCGCTGAGCAGATGAATATGACCGCAGAACAGGCCCGGGAGCAGTTTCAGAACAATAATATGATGGCATATTTGGAAAACCAGCTTGTCGATCGGAAATTATACGATTTTCTACTAGAAAATGCCGTAAAGACCAAAGGTAAGAAGATAAAGTTCCTGGACTTGGTTCAGAATAATCAGTAATTTTGCGATAATAAAGATAGACACCAGGCAGGAACGGAGAATGACAGAACAGAACAACACCCTTGTACCGATAGTAATTGAGCAAACAGGAATAGGAGAGCGTTCCTACGACATTTACTCGCGTCTTCTCAAAGACCGGATAGTTTTCATCGACGGCGAAATAATGGATATCACCGCCGATCTGGTAGTAGCCCAGCTCCTTTTTCTAGAGTCTCAGGATCCCGAACGGGATATCAGCATTTATATCAATTCGCCCGGAGGCGGGGTAACCGCGGGACTGGCGATTTACGATACCATTCAGTATATTCGGCCGGATGTGCAGACTATCTGTATGGGCCAGGACGCTTCTATGGCGGCGCTGCTTCTTACGTGCGGAGCAGAAGGTAAAAGATTTAC
>JABGPX010000479.1 GCA_018644745.1 Spirochaetales bacterium | reverse complement strand
CAAATCCCCGACCCCGAACATAACAGACAGGTACTGCGTCGCTTCGGCCGCATCTGCAATACGCTGGCGAGGCAAATCGAGCGGGTAGGAGACGGCAGAACCGCGGCAGAAATATACAACCTCACGTCGCTCCCTCCATCGAGAGAACGTCAGGTGAGGATCTTATTCTCTGATTCCAGCTATAGCGAAGCCTCGGAGCTTTGTGACCGTATTCTCGCGGATCCGCTAAATGAGGAAGAACATGACTTCGCCCTCACCTTTTCACATCGCATAGAAAAGAAAGGAAATCCTGCGGCCAAGGCGCCTATCTCACTGGTTATTCCGACTCAACATCACGATCTTGTTGATGTGGTTCCAGATTCTGTAGAGGAATATTCGCTTCTAGGATTCATGGAAAACGGCAACGACGGCTACTACACTGAAAATACGTTATGGGGCGGGATGTTTGCGCTGGCGTTCTGGGACATCATTTTCCTTCCCCTTACGGGGGTTTTCTTTAACCCATTCCAAAGCGCACCGGCGGATATCTTTACGGAGGAGTTTTATCAAAGACGGGCTCATGAGATAGATCGCCGACTGAATGACATATCAACAGATGATAAGTGGCCGCTTCATTTTCTCGCTATGTACAAAGAAAAGACAGGGATCAGCAACGCCTTCGTCAATTGGAAACTGCTGCCGATTGAGCTGATAGTAGCCGCGATTGAAGCGATACCTAAAATCCACCTTACGGCGATATTTGAAAGGATGGTGAGGGATCTGAGAAGCAATACTTCGGGCTTTCCCGATCTCATCGTTTTCCCAAAAAAAAGCAACAGCTTCACCCTTGCCGGAGACACCGACCTGCCATATCTGCTGATAGAGGTCAAAGGGCCGGGAGATCAGGTTCAAAAAAACCAAAAACGATGGATGAGATATTTCCGAGAGATCGGTGTACCTTTTCGTGTCCTTCGGCTGAATCGGCCTCGGCGTGATAAACCTCTGGATGATAGGCCGCGTGCCTGATCTTGGCAGGAGCTGGGTTTGCGATACAGTAATTGAAGGGCACCTCTATTAAATGCTACTTTGACCTGCAGCACATACGAAAAACCCCGATATTATAAGGGATACTATTCTGTCGGCTAAACAAAATGTGGGTTTTTCGATGTGCCCTGAATATTATTCTAGCATCGAAAAGGAGCATCTATGACATTCCCGGTATTGTCCGACGAAGAACGTCTGCAATTATTAGCACCTCCGACAAGAAAAGTACGCGCTGTTCTCGACACGGACACGTATAATGAAATAGATGATCAGTTCGCGGTTGCTCATGCGATCCTCTCTCCAGACAAGATCGATCTCGAGGCGCTGTACGCCGCTCCGTTCCACAACTCGAGATCCTCGGGCCCCGAAGACGGTATGGAAAAGAGTTACGAGGAGATTCTTCGCCTTCTGGAAAAACTCGGCGATTCATCGGAACGACCTGTACATAAGGGCTCGCGGGGTTACCTTTCCGAAGGAACCATGTATCAGGATAGCCCGGCGGCGAAAGATCTTGTGGATCGAGCACTCGACACAGCCGGCGGACCGCTCTATGTCGCAACGATAGGCGCCATCACAAATGTAGCTTCCGCAATACTCATGGAGCCTGAAATAATAAAAAATATCGTGATTGTCTGGCTCGGAGGGCACGCACTATACTGGCCCGATACGAATGAGTTCAATCTACAGCAGGATGTCCACGCATCCAGGCTCATCTTTGATTGCGGCGTGCCTGTCGTTCAGATTCCATGCAAACCGGTAACTTCGCATCTGCACACGACTATTCCGGAAATCGAAGCTCATGTAAACGGAAAGAGCGAAATAGGGACATATCTCGCCGAGATAGTCAAAGGCTATTCTGATGATCACTTCTGCTGGTCGAAGGTAATCTGGGATATCGCGGCGACATCCTGGCTCATCAAGCCGTCGTGGGTTACCACAGTACTCGAGCACAGTCCGATTTTAACCGACCAGGTTACGTGG
>JABGPX010000057.1 GCA_018644745.1 Spirochaetales bacterium | reverse complement strand
GATCGGTTTCCAGATCGTAGAGCTCATCGTAGTCAAAACCGTTGAAGACCAGCTTATACCTATCGTGCCAGAGAACTCGCTGAGTGGTGAGAAATCTCGTTCCGAAATACTCCGCCATCGCGGTGGTGTGGTTCTCTGCCGCGGTATCAGGGCTTTTTAGTAGATCCGCAAAACTCCGGCCGTCAATAGCCTGCAGCTCATCGGCCGGTTTAGCCGGAGGTGGGTTCGCCGAAGCGAGTTCGAGGATAGTTGGAAATAGATCGACGAGGGAGACGTGAGATGGCGAGTTACTATTCTCCGCGATACCCGGTCCGGCCGCGACAAACGGCACGTTGTAGATCTCGTCGTAGGCGCCGAAGTTATGAGCATCGAGACCATGGGCGCCGAGATAGCGGCCGTGGTCGCCGGTAACGATGATAACGGTATTGTCGATTTCACCCGTCTCGGTAAGAGCCTCTATTACTCGTCCGAGTTCGGCGTCCAGTTCCGTAGCTACCGACATATAACATGCTCGGAGTTCGAGCCACTCCCGGTCAGATACATCCGAATATATACCGGCTTGTCTGCGATAGAATCCAGGGGCATTCTCAAACCCGTCGCCGCCGTTTTCCGGCATGCGGAGGGTATTAAGATCATAACGTTCAAAGGTCGATTTACTGCACACCAGCGGCGTGTTTGGTTCAGAAAAACTTACCATACAGGCCCACGGTTTGTCCCCGCTTGACGCTTCACGGACATAGTCGATGGCCGAGGATGTTATTCGGTGAAAGCTGCGTTCCTCCGGCTCGACTTTCGTCACAGCGTAGTGGAGCACTTCGTTGTAACCCTCGGGTCCGCGTATGTACCGGATTGGGTCAGCGCCTTCGAGCAGAGAACCGGTTTCCTCTATTCCGGCGCCTATGGCGCGAAACGCGGAAGCCTCATCGGACCCGTTAATCCTCCATCCAAAGCGCTCGAGTTCGTTGGTGCGTTCGATGTGCCACTTGCCGAAGTAGCCCGTATCATATCCCGAGTCCGCGAGTATCGCCGGCCAATGGGGATACCGTTCTCTCAACCGGCTTTGATCATCCGCAACCACATGTTCTACCTGGAGAACCCCGTGATTGTGCGGGTAGACACCGGTCATGAAACTCGCTCTTGAAGGCGAGCAGGTCGGAAGTGCTGCATGGCAGTTGGTAAGGCGAAGCCCTCTTGATGCAAGGGTGTCGATATTCGGGGTAATCGATTCATCAGAATTGACAATTTTCCCTTGAAAGCCATCCGGCACAAAGAGTAGGAAATTCGGTTTTCCCGGCATTTCAGACAAGCTCCGAAGCATGGGCCGAAACCTTTTCAAAAGCAGCAGCAATCTGCTCAATTAGCCCAGGGGCAGGCTCGATCCAGCCGGTGAAGCGGAATGATCTTGCGGCCACCGATTCGGTCACCGGGAAATCTCCTCTTTTATAACGTGGGAGCGGCTGATCCGCCGGACCGACATGGCCCTGTCCCCATAACCCCGGCAGGTCCCGGGTATAGATCGCCCGGAGATGCTCAATATGCCGGGCTTCATTAGTTACTCCGGTCAATCCTTCCGCTCTAAGCGCCTGAGTAATTTCGGGCGCCCCGGCGCCGCCAAGAGCATCAGCGTCGACAAGGAATTGGAGTCCGCCGAATAGCTCCGCACCTTTTGATTTGGGGTATACGTGAACCGGCCTCAATCCCGGAATGTCCCGAATCCTGTGGAAAAGTTCATTCCGGTGTTTTGTGAAGTTTTCAATTCTATATGGAAGATTTCGGAGAGCTATTTGAGAAATGGCCAGAGCAAAAGGGTGGGCCCGCCACTTCCAGCCAAGAAGCTGAGGATCCATTTGTTTATATACAGGATTCGTCAGTTCTTCGACCGCCCCGGTTCGATGGAGATGACAGTAGATGAGCGCCCGCTCGTAGAGTTCTCTGTCGTTGGTCGCCACAATGCCGCCCTCTCCGGCGGCAAGAGGCTTCCCGCTCGGAAGCACGCCTTGGCAGCTG
>JABGPX010000058.1 GCA_018644745.1 Spirochaetales bacterium | reverse complement strand
AATTTGAACCTCTGCCGCGTGCCCGGTAGTTCCCGTACCGACGATGTTGTAATGAGCCGTATCAGCGCTTCCGCCTGAGTATCCTGACACCACGTCAAATACCCCGTCCAATTTCTCATATACAGCCTCAACTCCCCAGAAGCATCCCCCGGCAAGAACCGCTGTTTCCGCTCCCTCTGGAATTACCGGCGTCATGGCAATATCTGAATCCGCCGGCTCCGAATCCGACCCGCCGGAGCCGAAGATTCCTGAAACGCCTCCTATAAACAGCAGAACCGCGAACCCGGCAAGAATAGCCGCGGGGGATCGATATTTCTTGAATCTCTTTTCTTCATTTTTCATATTTTTTCTCCTTTCACTTAAAGTCTTTTCTAAATACCGGCTCTATAACATCCGGCATATTCGAAAAACCACGATTCTATATGGTGTTGCACACAGTCAGACAAATCAAAGGTGGGTTTTTCGATATGCGCCTTAGTTATTAAACAGGGAGGTGTATTTTCCATACCCTTCCTTTTCCAGGTTCTCAGCCGGTACAAACCGCATAGACGCGGAGTTCATGCAGTAGCGAAGTCCGGTAGGCTGAGGTCCGTCGTCAAACACATGTCCGAGGTGAGAATCCGCGAAAAGGCTCCTTACCTCGACACGAACCATGCCGTACGCGGTGTCCTTATGTTCTACTATGTTTCCGGGCTCGAGAGGACGTTTAAAACTCGGCCAGCCGGTTCCGGACTCATATTTGTCGGTGGAACTAAACAGCGGTTCGCCGGAAACCACGTCAACATAAATACCGTCTTGATGGTTATCCCAATACTCATTTTGATAAGCGTACTCCGTGCCGTCCTGCTGAGTAACCTGATACTGAATTGGGGTGAGCTTGTTTCGCAGCTCGTTATTCGCCGGCTTTTCATACTCTCCGTCGGCGACACCGGGAGGCGGTTCAGGGATCAGCTGCTCAGTGCTCATTGAATCTCCGGCGGATTCCATCTTGGTCGACTCGTCCTCCTTGTCGCCGCCTGCCGCAACGAGGGAAACAGTCAATGCCAGGAGTCCGACGGCTATTGCGAAAATCAAAAATTTCTTCATATTTTCTCCTTGCACTACCCGAAGGTAAATGCGAATAATCTTAAATTGCCTTCTACTTTCAATTCCAATATATGTTTTCCCGGTTTCGGCAGCCCGACAAGCTGGTAGAGCCTGCTCTCATCGGCCCGCAGCACGCCATCGACGACGTCCGGAGTATCCTCGACCGGCCTGCCGTCTACGTTCACTACGATCGAACCTTCGCTTTCGATAGTCTCAACCACAAGGAATACGTTTTTTGCATTAAAGCCCAGTTCAAGGATTCCCCTCTCGTCGGGCACAATATACTCGCCTTTGACGGTCCACGTTCCGGATAGAGTCCATTCACCGTTACCAGGCACTTTCGCGGCTTGATAGCTCGTTGCCTGATTTCGAACCTGTTCTTCTTCTGATGCGAATCCGGTAGAACGACTGAATCCCAAATAGGCTTCTGCGGTTCGGCTTTCCAGCTTCTGCTCCACCGCCGCAGCCGCCTTAACTTTCGAGACACCGCCGGCTTCATCAAGAAGAGCCCGAATGACTTTCTCTGAGGTATCGTACTCGCCTTCGCCGAAATGGAAGTATCGGATTCTTCCCTCGGCATCGATAAAGTACTTTGCCGGCCAATAGCGATTGTTGTATGCGCGCCACTGCTGGAAGCTGTTATCCAGCACAACCGGCCAGGTTACCCCAAGATCATCCATCGCTTTCTGTACATTTGAAGCACTTCGCTCAAACACGAATTCCGGAGTATGAACGCCGATTATCACGAGCCCCTGGTCGCTGTATGCTTCATACCAGGCCCTGATGTGGGGGATGGTCCGCACACAGTTGATACAGCTGTATGTCCAGAAATCCACCAGAACCACCTTCCCCCGAAAATCCTCGATATTGACCGTGCCGTCATTCTCACCAATTCCAAGTTTCTCAAAGTTGAACCATTCAC
>JABGPX010000059.1 GCA_018644745.1 Spirochaetales bacterium | reverse complement strand
AACACGCGGAGCTTTCTTCAGGAGCCGGATCTCTATTTCCCGGCGGTCTGCATTTCACCACGTTCGCGATAAAGCAATTGCTGGATCTGCTCAGTCCGATCGCTTCCAGCCATTTATCGAGATATTTGCCGGCGGGACCCACAAAGGGAAGCCCAAGACGGTCTTCTTCAGCTCCAGGTCCTTCACCGACAATCATTACCGCCGGATTCGGCACGCCTGCACCCGGCACCCCCTGAGTTCTGCCGCTGCTTAGTCCGCAGCGCGTGCATTCATGCACCTGCAGCGCAATCGCGTTGAGAGCCGGGTTATCGGCTTCTGTCTCACCGCCTGACACAGTATTCACAACCCTTACTTCCGGGTGGGTTCCTCTGAATCCGCCGGTGAGCAGATCTTCTGCGTCATTAAGCAGATTCCAATATTTCTTTATTGGTTCATCCATCATACACCACCCTATGAAAAGTCAGTCCCTTTGCGGGAGCCGTGCTGCCGGCAAAGCTTCTATCCCTGCAATTGAGAATTTCCTCGAGTCGTTCGGGCGGCTTATTTTCCGCGGCAAGCTCCAGGATTGTGCCGGTAAGAGATCTGACCATTCGCCACAGGAACGCATTCCCTTCAATTTTAAATACAATAAACTTCCCCTCATAATAGAAAGATGCAGAGGTAATGTCCCGGATGCGGGATTCGCTCTGGTCGCCCACCGCCGCAAAGGTGGTAAAATCATGAGTTCCGACTATTTTAGATGCGAAGCTATTCAGTCTCGGTACATCAAGCAGTTTCTTTACAGTGAGGCAAAACCGCCGTGAGAAAGGATCTGAATAGCTGCCAGGCAAAATGTAATATTTATATATCCGCTTCCGCGCTGAATAACGGGCGTGAAAACCATCATCTACTGCAGTTGACGATATAGCGCGAATATCTCTTGGTAAACTGCTGTTGAGAGCTTTCGCAAAACGATCGTCAGGTACGGTACTATCCGTGATGAAATTAATGACCTGTCCTTCAGCATGTACCCCCGAATCGGTTCTTCCCGCGGCCTTCACCCGAACCGGATATCCATGAATCATCTCCAGCGCTTCTTCCACGACGCCCTGAACCGTTCGTCCATCTCTTTGTATTTGCCAGCCGTAGAAATCCGTCCCATCGTAGGTGAGGACCACCTTCATATTACGTGACGGCATAATCCTCCCCGTCATCGGGTTCCGCAGCCTCGTCAGCAGATTCGCCGGATTCGCCAGATTCTTCAAGCTCAGCATTAATAAGAGCATATTGATCGCGGGCCTTATCAAGTATCGCGGTTGGTTTTTCTTTGCTGGCTCTCCCCATTCCGAAGAGTTTTGCCATGGTAGTCTTTGCTCGTTGCAGCGAAGAGATACGCAGTTCAGCATTTTCCCTTGGACCATGATGAAGCTCGAGATATGACGACAGGTAAAGCACGCCGTCATACCCGTAGTTTTGATCTAAATCGGGTCCTAAATGTCCTACATCGGTTATAGATTGTTTGCCGCTCGTTTCATAATCCAGAGCCAATATATAAAAAAAATGAGCTTTCCGGTAGAAGAGTTTCGAAAGATAGTCATAATTTTCCGTAGGTAGGGCTTTGTGAAGATCCGCAAAAAGCCAAGCCCCGCGAAGAGCGCAGAGCCCCTGCTTGATTACCGGGCTGAATTCTCTGGGGAACGCGTCGTAGCACATGAGCGCGAGAAAATAGCTCACAGCACCTTCCGGAGTATCTCTGGTTTCGTGAAAATCGAGTTCACCGAATATTTTCTGAATGCTGGTGATTCTGTCATCAGTGCCGTTTTCCAGCTCCTGCAGCGCCGACTTAGGCACCGAAAGGAAATCATTGTTATATGCCGCAAAGTAACAACCCGGGCATACGGTGACAGGATAGATCAGCGGGTTGACCAGGCCGTATTTCACAGATGGCTCATACAGCCGTCTGAGCTCATTTGTCAGATCTCCCGCTAAGAGCCGGCCTCTTCCGGTAAGTAGCTCCTCACGGTAAAAGC
>JABGPX010000174.1 GCA_018644745.1 Spirochaetales bacterium | reverse complement strand
TCAAAAATCTGGTCATATTCAGAATCAGACTGTAGTTTCCCTTGAGGACGGCGGATATCGCTGATCGCTGAACCGGTGATCTCCACGTCGTAACCGTCATACATTGAAAAAGGAGTGAGAAGCCGCAGGTTGGTCAGCAGCAGTTTGGGCAATGTGATGCCTCCTTGGGGGCGAAACGCGGATGATAGGGGAAGGGTATACCCTCGTCAATAGTATATACTACCCACCACAAAGGAATAAAATTCATGCGGCTTTACATTATCAGACATGGTCAATCAACAAACAACGCTCTCGAGGATCAAACCCATCGCGTTCACGATCCCCTGCTCTCAGATTTAGGATTTAAGCAGGCTCAAATGTTATCGGACTATTTGGAACAAGGAGTGCATTCGGAACAGAGAACCGGAGAATCGGCGGAAGACACTGGAGTGAGAACCGTAAAAGGATATGGGGTAACCCGGCTGTACTGCAGCGCCATGCATCGAGCTCTTCTTACCGCTCTTCCCATCGGCAAAGCGCTGAATCTGAATCCCGAGGTGTGGGTAGATATTCATGAGGGCGGCGGGATTTTTCTGGACTATCATGATGATCGGGGAATCGTCGGATTTCCCGGCAAAACCCGTGGCAAAATTCTCCAGGAGTTTCCTCATTACATTCTGCCTTCGGATGTAACCGACGGCGGATGGTGGGATGTTAACCGGGGGATGGAAGATACTCCGGAGTGTCTTGGCCGGGCAATCCGGGTTGCCCGGCAGTTGCGGTTGTGGGCGGATACTGATGAACATATCGCCATTGTCTCTCACGCCGGCTTTCTTAACGTATTGATAAAGGCTCTTGTAAACCAGCTGCCCGGGCCGGACTTGACCTATCATCACTCAAATACCGCGATGACCTGTATTGATTTCAAACCAGACCAGAAAATCGGTATACGTTATCTCAATCGAGTGGATCACCTTTCTCAGGATACGGTGTCTTAACTCACTCTTGAAAAGGAGGAAGCATTGAAGCGGGGGAAGGCCACGATCGGCGGTTTTATTGCCATTGTGCTGTGGAGTATGACGGTTGCTCTGGTGAGAAGCCTTTCAGAAGATCTTGGTCCGGTTACGTCTGCTTCGGTGGTGTATGGAATAGCCGGTTCCGCTGCTCTCTTTACTATCCTTCGGAAAAAATCCCGGAGACGAGAAGTTTTTACGCTTTCGAAAAAGTACCTGATCGGCTGCGGCTTCCTGTTTACCTGTTATATGCTTCTGTTTTCTCTTGCCGTCGGGCGGGCGGGGAACCGCACTCAAGTGCTTACGGTTGGGCTCCTGAACTATCTCTGGCCGGTTTTCACCCTGGTTCTTTCCTTGGTGCTGCTGAAGAAGAAGGCCAGATGGTTCCTTCTTCCGGCCACATTGCTGGCTTTAGCGGGGGTTTTTCTGGTTGTGACACAGGGCGAGAATTTCGCCTGGAGATCTCTAATTGGCAATAGCTCAGATGGTCTTCCTGTCTATATATTTGCACTGGGGGCCGCGGTGACCTGGGCTGTCTATTCGAACCTGACCCGCAGATGGGCGGCCGGGCGGAAAGAGGGAGCGGTGGGACTGTTTCTACCAGCCGCCGCCGTCGCGCTGTTCGCTATTTCATGTTTTCTTGATGAACCCCGTTTCATGAGTACTCGGACTGCAGCTGAAGTATTGGTTCTCGGTGCCTCTACATATGCCGCGTATACCCTTTGGGATAATGCGATGAGAAGAGGTTATATCATTCTGGTCGCCGCCGCATCCTATTTGACACCCCTCTTTTCCACCCTTGTAACGAGTGTGTATCTGTCCGTGGTTCCCGGCTTTGAGTTATGGATTGGCTGCGTTATTTTGATTCTTGGCTCGGCCGGAAGCTGGCTGGCGATACGGAGAGATCCGGATTAGCCCGGCTCGACTTCACCGTTGAAAACCGCTATCGCGGAGGGGCCGTAGGCTGGATACGGGCAAGCACCAAAAAGCCGGCCGAAGTCAACCTCATCCCAGTATTCCCGACCATGA
>JABGPX010000426.1 GCA_018644745.1 Spirochaetales bacterium | reverse complement strand
GTAGAGCGATAGGTTCGCAATCTATAGGTCAGGGGTTCGAATCCCCTATCCTCCAAAAAACGTATTTTTATTAGATTTCTAATCGGCCGCAAGGTTTTCGCCAAACTCAGATGAGTCACTGTCTTTCTGACCTACGATATTATTAAAAATTAATACTCCTGATATGCAGCGAATTGGTATAAACTTGAGTGTGGTAAGATTCAATAGGGAGATGGATTGGAATGCCGAAGAGCCCTCCGGAGCACTATGATCCGGGAGAATTAGAAAACACCAAGGATAATCTCGGATCAATCTCTGATAGCGAAGCACGGCAGATGACCGAGATACTGGGTGGCGAAATCGGCATTGAAAGAGCGGATGAAGACCTGGAGAATAAGTACCAGAAACTAAGAGAGCTGAATCGAAGAAAAACTGACCGGATTCTTCCATCAGAGCAAGTGAAGGGACGCCATCAACCTATTTCCGGGCAGATCGAAGAAGAACGATATTCTACAGCAATTGAACCAATAAAAAAAACCAGCTATTTCAACATGGTGAAAATAAATCTTCTTTCCGCCAGGTCTGAATATGGTATTAAAACAATCACAGGCGCATTCGCTTCCATATTTTCATTTTTTCTGCCTATTCAAGACTACATCAACCCCAAGTTTATCATCAAAGGCGATGAAATTTTTTTTCTACATATTGAAGCTCTCGTTCTTTCCATACGGAGTTTGCTGATTCAAAACCAAAAGCACCCGGCAAACCGACTGCGTAACCCTCTTTTTATTCAGATACTGGGAATATTGAAAGATTGGGATATTGAGGGACTCCATCAGGAACTCACTCACCTGCAAATTGCTCCGCGTCATCTCACATTCAGGTATTGCAGTAATCTGGCGAAGAAAATCTATACACCTATCATTCAACTAATCGACCTTGCTGAAGGCCATTCAATACTCTATGCGATAAAGCGTCTCTACGACCTTGATACCCTCTCGCTTCCGGAAAAACACTCGGAGATGGAAAAAATCAAGAGTCACTACAATACCGCCATCACAGAATATGAGTTTATTTTCCACGTGCTGAAGCGCCGCTGTTTCCCGTTGTTAATGAAGCTCTCGTGTCGATATTTTTCGGAGCACAATTCTTTTTTTCTTTCTCGACGCGGGAACATTTTACGATTCCTCCAACTATCCGAGGAAGATATTCTCAAAATCCCTGGCAACTCATCGCAATCCGATAATCTCGAACCTGCGGATGTAGAGGAAGTTCCGACGGCTCAAGAGAGGAGATGGATCGAAAAACCCGCTCTTCATAAAGGTTTTGAAATACTTGATCGCTTATTTCCCGCCGCGGGATGGAACAAGCTAGATGAATTTCCAGATATGTATCCTTACTTTAGGCCGCTTATCATGTTTCCAAGAGGATTTGAACTTGTTCCACCCCGTGACCCGCTCCAACAAATCGTTATCCTTGCCTCGGTTCTGCGTGAACTCTACTATGGATTTCGGTCGATAGAGTTTGGTTCAATTCAGAAAAAGAGCACAGGTAAAATTGGCGTCGCATCTGTGATAGATTCCGTCATAGACAGATGGCGACAGTTCCTTGATGAACTCGTTGCGCAGCATTATCTCTCAACATTGTATGAATATTGCCGGGAGGTCGAGAAAAATGCCCATTTCGCGGTTTCAGTATACGGATCTAAGCAAAAAGATTATCTCGTCTGGCTCAAAAAGGCCTATACGCTGCCACATTTAGTCGTCGCTCGCCCTCGACCACATGAAGCGCAATATTCCGTACCAAAGCTTAGCATGCTAACTGCTGAGCTCGTTGAGCTATTTTCACATATTGCTCGAGAATTAGCAGGCTCGTCGAATGGCAAAATCGAATCCGTTCAAAACCCATGGCAAAACTTTGAGTTTGAAATCGAAAGCAAGATATCGCGTCGTTTTTGCGATGTGTTGAATCTGTATCATGAAGAAACAACAAACGCAAACCTGATACTCTATACATATTCTATCCTTCTCATTCTCGATTCGCTGCTAAATGACCCGTCGAGTTTCTACTATCCCTACCCTGGCGAATCTCTGTATCGAAGAGAAGATGAAGATTCTCAGCTACCGCAACATATTGTACCAGCTTTGAATCCGGCCGCGATCTTCGATGAAGCGGATCAGAAAGTTAAACAAGTCGAACGTCCCAAGGCAACATCTGAGCCGACGATTCAAGACAGACTTACCCCATTACTGAATAAGGAAGGGATCAGTAAGGTTATTGATACGCAGATATCCATCTTTCGGCAGCAGAAGATGCCGTTTGTCGTCTTGTCGATATTGATTAGAGACTTTCAGGAATATTGTGATAATATTGGCGAGGAATCGGGAGTAGAACTCCTGCAACGGTCCGCAAACACTATTACTGCAACTGTTAGGGAATTCAAAGACATTCCTTCTAGGCTGGAAGATGCCCTATTCATCGTGCTTCTCCCTTCGACGGTGCAGGAAGAATCGGTAAACTTGGCAATTCGGTTATTTATTGCCTTCCAGGACCTTGATGATCCTAAAACCAGAGTGTCGATCGGAATTGTTCAATTCATGCCAACCTGGGGACGCGAGAAACTCCTCAGAACCGCCCGCCTGGCGGCGAAGGAGGCCGCGTTGATAGCTCCTCCGTCCCTCTGCATATACGACGGAAAACAAAACAAATTCCAAGCTTTGAGCGAAGCTCATGGGAAATAACCCGGTATTATTCGTGACCTAATTCAAGCTTGTTGTTAAACCGTTCGAGCGCACGGCCCTTCAATGTTGGTTCTTTTCCCGCATTTAATAGATGTATCTGTTCTATTTCGGTTTTCGAGAATCTAATGCCGCCAAGCATGTGATCCCTAAAGGATTTGCATGCAGCCGGGCACACTTTCTCCACAAGATCGAGGATCATTGCAGCATATTCCCGGATTTCCATTTGCGCATGGGAATGCATTCGCAACCGTATAAAATGAAATAAATTGTGCAGATCCATCTGCCAATAAAACTCGGTATATAAGCTCAGCGGGAGATTGATTCTAGCAAGCTCCCGTGCAAGCCCTACATCTAGAAAGTCTTCATACGCCTTGTACAGCAGATTCTGATCGCACAGAAGAGAATCCTTGACCTGCCTTTGAATAGCTAATGGCAGTGGTTCATTCCTCCGTCCCTGCTTGTTATCTTCACTCTGAGCCGCGATTTGAGAGCTCTCAGGAACGTAAAAGTCATTCTTGAGAATACTATATCGACCTGAGATCTCATTTACGCGGGCCGTGCGGTGCCGAAGCCATTGCCTTGCCACAAAAATTGGCATTTTCAAATGAAAAGTGAAATTTACCTGCTCAAAAGGCGAGGTATGATCGTTTCTTAGCAAATAATCGATCAAACCTTGATTTTGTCGGAAGGTTTGCGTTCCCTCGCCATACGACACCCGTGCGGCCTGGGCTATCCGTTCATCATCTCCCAGGTAATCAATAAGCCGTACAAATCCCTTGTCGAGAACGCTGAATTCTTTATCAAGTATCTTTTCTGCTTCGGGTGCAATTGAATGTGCCATAATGATAAGCATAATACTCATCTGGTGATTTCAGTTCAAGATACAAGAAGGGATTCACGCCAATCACTTGGAGGTTGCGGGATGCTATTCGCCGAAAAGTAGCATTTCAAATATTATTATTTCAACTCTATTACAGCAAGTATCAGAACAAGAGAATCTTTGCTTTGCTTGTCACCAGTGGAAGGCATAAATCCAAAAGCAAATCCGGAGGCTCTACAAGATCATACGACCGTGATTGTATGTGCCAGATACCACCGAACCGGTAGCTCCACGGCGATTCTACAATTCCTGCCCGGACCGGATTATCCATAATATATTGAAAAGTATGAAGCAATTGGCGCAAGGTAGAAATGATGTAGCTTTTGAATCGATCATACCACACGTGGCCATGAATCTTGAATCTCTTATTAAACCGAATAGCGAAGACGCTTAGCACCCATTGCATAATTTTCGATAAATTTTCTCCATTAGTTGGCCTTATTAACAGGTGTATATGATTGCTCATAATACAAAAATTCCTCATCTCAAATCGGTATTTTCGCTTCGCTTCTAGTAGAATCAACAGCATCATGTCTTTTATTTCCTCTGTCTCAAGTAAGAACTCCTGCCTATTTGCGCGCGCGATTACATGATATTCGGCACCCGCAGCTAATGATCTTCTCGCTCTCATATGACCAACGAACGTACTTTCTCGAGGACTGATTCAAACGTCCAATTCTATCCTCTTTTTTTTCCTCCGTCCCCAAAACTATCGAATTGTGATCCCGAGTGCAGAATCGACAACGGCCTTTGTCACACTGAGTACCTCGCCACTTTCAACCCTTAACATTTTCAAAAACAGCTCATAGCTGGCACTATGATACAGCTTGCCGCTTACTAGAACTTGCGCGTTAAGCAGCTTGCCTACTTCAGTTACTTGTGCTGTATCTGTAAGACCGCTTAGCTGGAGCTTCATTTCCTCAATCACTTTTTGAATATCATCTCGCTCAACGATAGTTAGCTGGGAGGTTTCTGCAAAAGAGAACATCATCTGCTCCGTGAAATATTCAGCATCTAATTCGAGGCTCTCATTTGTTGCCTCAATTGGCAAAATCGCCACGATGGTTTCTGTATCGATCGCATATGTCGAGTAATCAACAAGCTGATCAAGAGCCATATTGAAGAGCTTTGATAATGTCTCTTCTCGCTCTTCTGATGCCAATTTGACTGCCTCAAAGTAAGGGTCATCATCCTCAAGCGGTTTATCAGTAAGATAGCTCAGTTCTTCTTTGGCAAACCTGATAATTATTGCCTCCAGCTTGTCAGTCTGAAAATTGGTCCCTGAATGATGGCTCACGCTGCCCACGCTGCCGCCTTCACTTTCACCAGTCTCGCCATACGTCAAAAATATATATTTGCCGCCTGTATACTGTGAAATCTGTCTCAAAATGTACTCTCCATCCAACGGGAGGCCTCCGGTTCCAACACTGAAAAGTTTTATTCCCCGCTCTCGCGCCTGCCTTGATGCATCTACATAAGTGAATTTTTGATCGTAATCCAGATGTGGCGGCGCGTCAGTAATAATAAACCCAAGGCGAATACCTTCTGGATTCCATTCGACGATCTGAAGACAATCGGCAAGTGCTGCCTGCAGATCTTCCGGTGTATCGCCTCCTCCGGAAGCTTCGACAAAATCCAAAGCACGGCGAAATTCATCGAGATTTCCCGTCAGCGGTACAACTTTCGTATCATATTCATCGCCAATATCCTTATACAGCACCATACCAAATCGTATATCCGGCTTTGAATTCAGGCTAGTAAGGTTTAAATGAATGAGTTCTATAGTTGCTCGCAAGCGAGCAATTTCCTCTCCCATGCTGCCAGTAGTATCTAGAATAAATACAATATCTAAGGGGATCGGCTGCGGGATAACCCGCTGAAACGGGAGTTGAACCACAATAGATCGAGGTCCTGAGCGGCTAATGCTGAGTTCCTTCACCATCCCTTGGGTCTCGGTTACTATTTTGAACTCAGAACCTGAATTGATATGTTCGCTCGGATTAAGTTGGTAGTTGCCATCGGCCGTCGTGCTACCACTTACAATTATTTGCTGTTCTGAAAACACCGCTACTTTCGCGTTCGGGAGCGACTTGCCATCCGCATCAACCACATTAATCATGATTCTTTCCTGGATGGGTAATTCTAGGTGAAGGACATCTGCATACTCATCAAGAAATCCCACGAAATAGCCGTATTGGCGATTGTCGTCAGAATAACCAGCTTTCAAACCTGAAGACCCAGGCGCTCCCGCTCGAACCGTAGCTGGCCGAGTAGTTTCAGAAGAGTCCACCGCGGCTTCATCATCGATCATAAACTCTGGTGCCCTTCCGTCCTCCTTTCCCATGGACGCTCCGCGAGTTCCATCGATCGCAGAAGTTGCTGTAGGTTCCTCTGCTGCTGGCTCCTCCGTCCCTACTGAAGCAGGCCTAGCAGAATTGTCTTTGGAAGCATCTTCCGATGACGAGGAGCCTTCACTTGTCTTTTCTGCCGCCACTTTCCCACTTGCCTCGCTATCCTCGGGCGAGATTGCTACTACCTGTAAATCGGTCCCATCCTCCGTCCCTCTTTTTGGATAACTTGTACAAGATGCAGCAAGCATTAATATGAGTAATGTATACATTACTATTGTCAGACTTTTTTTCATCGAGATCTCCATTATGCAAAAATGTTATTGAGTCAAACCCCAGTCAGAGTTGTCGAAAAGCTGCTTTGTCAGCTCAACGTAACGATTTTTATAATATAGTAGCCACTCAGGACTCATATCCAAACTGAACAATTTGCTATATTGCTTCACCACCATCCCTTTCGAGTGATCTTGATAATTAAAAACAGGTACTGATTGAATTCGCTTTACACCCTTGGCACCCTTCCTTGATTCATAGACAACTTTGTACAAAGCGGAATCTCCCGTGCCTTTTCGTTCAGTGCTTTCTGATTCAGGACCAAGACCCCAAGTTTGTCCAGAAATGAAGTTCCCAGTTGAATAAAGAATCAGTTTGTCTCCTTCATTAGTCTGCACGGTTTCCCATGGCTGGACAACATGGGGATGGTGAGACCAAATGATGTCGACACCCGCAGATATTAATCTGAGGAAAAACTGTTTTTTCCGTAAAACCGGCTCGGTCCTATATTCTATCCCGCCGTGGTAGGAGAGTATGAACAGATTAACCTTCCCGGATTCTCTACGCACACGCGCCACTAGTTCATCTTCTGCTGCATTATCGTAGAAAGGAACAACGTTTACCGAGTGATCAACCCGCAACCAATTGAGGAAGGAGGTGATCGCCAAAAAGCCAACTTTCATACCACCGAGTTCAAAAAAAGTTGGATCAAATCGAGTGGACTCGCTCTTATTCAGCCCATTGTAGAATATTTGATGATCTTCCGCCAACTTTTCGATTTCTGCCAAGGAGTTTATCGCCGCCTGAGCTCCCAGATCCAGCGAATGGTTATTCGCTATCGAAAAGACATTAAATCCCCCCTCAATCGCAGCCGTTACATATGACACAGGGGCGTTAAAACGCGGATATCCACTTGGCGGCTTAGCAGGATCAAAAACGAATTCTAAATTAGCGAAACTCAAATCAGCATCCCAAGTTGCTTCGCGGATACCAGTGTATATATTGGTATATGGCTGTCGTGTATAATTTACGTCATGGGCCATGATATCGCCGGCAAATAACAGGCGTAATTCGCTCGAATCAGAATCCAACTCATAGCTCAGGAATTTACGGGGATTGAACCCGAGAGGTTGGGTTGAGTTCCGCGCGAGCAGCGCTGTTCCGGCCAAAACAATGACTAATAACAACTTTTTCATATTTACCGGCCTTCTACTCTCCTGATATAGTAGCAGAAAGTGGTGCATGTCAAAAGATAGTCTTTTTTATGTCGATAGGTAAGCAAGAGGTAAAGTAATGCAATTTAGTGATCCCCGCCTAGATCATGTCTTTGACCCTTTGAAGGTAGTTGATGTGAAAACGCTCGCGTCAATGGCAGCAAGTCTGAAGAACTCAAAGAACAAGAGCAAACGTGCAATTGGCGTTTTTCTAGATCGTGTGAATCGAATGAGAACTGATGAGAATCAGCCCAAGGGTCAGGCGCCAAAGAAAACCTCGTCTCCACTGATGAACAGATCTGGCCTAAAAGACCTTCGGGACTAGTCCTGATTGCGCTATATTATGCGTCTCCCTTCTCTGAAAGAATCAGATCTCTATTATCCGATACGTGAGTATCTGCTGTCTCAGGGATACAAAGTTAACGCAGAAGTTAAGAATTGTGATATCACCGCTACGAGGAATAAAGAGCTAATCATTATTGAATTAAAAACCCATTTCAACGCGACATTGCTTATACAGGCGGCCGATCGACAGAGAGTCGCTGATGCGGTTTATGTCGCTTTGCCCCATCCCGCGGATTTTGGAAAGCATAGAAATTGGAAAGGGATGTGCAATTTGCTAAAACGACTCGGCATAGGTCTTATTCTGGTGCATTTCTTGAAATCCGGGCCAAGAGTTGAAGTATCATTTCATCCTGGTGCGCCGCCTGTGAGAAAACAATACAAGAAGCGGGGCGTGATATTGCGGGAAATACGCGACCGCAGCGGTGAATACAATATTGGCGGCATAACACGTACCAAGCTCATTACGGCATATCGAGAGGCGGCAATCGTAATTGCTTGTCATCTCGACACATCCGGAAAGCTGTCTCCCGCCGAACTCAGAGCCAAAGGCACCGGTAAAAGAACTCAAAGCATATTGTCAAAGAACTATTACGGTTGGTTTGAGCGCGTAGATCGTGGCATATATGAGCTACATCCAGAGGGCAAGAAAGCTCTCCTTGAATATCCGGAGCTCGTGAAATTCCACAGAACCAAGGATATCTCAAAGTGATGGTAGCGGAAGGACTAGAATGGCGGGAATCGGCAAGGATACGATCCTATGAGTCAGATGCCCGAGGAATGGCGACGGTTGCAACAATCTGCAATATTATGCAGGAATGCGCGTCTAATCACGCCAATCATCTGGGGTTTGGTGTGGATGAGCTGAATGAGCGCGGCGCTATTTGGGCACTTTCGAGAATCGGTGTCGAGATTCTGCGGAGACCTGCAATTGGTGAGCGAGTCACCGTAAATACCTGGCTGCTTGAATCGCGGGGTCCTTTTGCGATACGTGAGTTCTCGATCCTAGACGAACAAGAAAACATTCTGGTGCAATCGAAATATGCTTGGTTAGCTATTGATCTCATAACAAAACGCTCTGTGCGTCCCGAAACGCTTATGAAAGACATGCCGATCAATACGAAAAAAAAACCCTTATCAAATAATTTAAAGAAAATCCGGTTCCCGGAAAAACCCATATCACTCACACCGATTCACGTGCGAAAAAGTGATTTGGATATTCAGTCTCACGTGAACAATTCTAGATATATTGCATGGATAGAGGATGCTTTGGATGAATACAATGTGAAAAAATCATCCATATATACAAATGCAAGTTAATTTTCTCGCGGAATCGTTTGCCGGAAACGTCCTTCAAGTCATCTGCGGCAAGAAGATAGGGACGGAGGATGAAATAGTTATTCTAAAACGAGAAGTTGATGATGTAGAGGTAATTCGCGGTTTGATTCGCCACGATGTTGCTGGTTTTGATGATTTTATAGACGAGTAATCAGCTGGGCGATTTGTCGATTAGGTTTAGAAGAGTATTGAGTTTCGGGGACGGAGGACCAAGACCTAACTTTATTTCGTCAGCGGTGAAAAAAGCGGCTAAATAGGATGCTAAATCTATTTTTCGGCTCCAGCAATCATAGATTTTCCGACAAAACATCCCTGTTCCGGTTCGCCTACAATAATTGAAGGTCAGGTCATGTCCGAGCATCCTGCAGTAAATTGATTTATTATCATATATTTCGCGGAAAAAGGCGGGACTATCCATTTTTTTGCCTTGAACATGCTTGTATCTACTTTGAGAGGGACGGAGGCACCTAGGAAGTTGCCTTCCAAGATGCCTCGCGACCTTCAGAACCTATATCTTCGGAAAATCAGCAAGTTCTTTTATGTTCTCTTCAATAATCTCGGCGGGAAGCTCATAGTCGTGCAACTCACCGGCAAAGTATGCCTCATATCCCCGAAGATCCATGAGACCATGACCGCTTAGGTTGAATACGATAACTTTTTCTTTCCCTTCTTCCTTTGCCTTGTTCGCCTCTTGAATCGCACATGCGACCGCGTGGCTTGTTTCGGGAGCGGCTATAATTCCTTCAGTTCTCGCAAAAGTAATTGCGGCTTCGAAGCATTCAAGCTGATGAATAGATCTCGCATCGGCGAGTCCTTCCGCAACCGCATGGGACACCATCGGCGCCATACCATGGTAGCGAAGTCCGCCGGCGTGAATCGGCGGTGGCACAAAGCCGTGACCGAGGGAGTACATCGGCAGCAGAGGAGTCATCCCTGATGCGTCCCCGAGGTCATAAAGAAAGGGGCCTTTTGTCAGGGTCGGGCAAGATGCGGGCTCTACGCCGATGATATCGATTTTGCTGCCGTTAATTTTGTCATTTATGAATGGAAAGGCCAGTCCGGCGAAATTACTTCCGCCCCCCGCGCAGCCCACAATAACATCCGGTAGATCCTCACCAAAGAGTTTGAGTTGTTTCTTTGTCTCAAGACCAATAATGGTTTGATGAAGAAGAACATGATTCAGCACGCTGCCGAGAGAATACTTAGTTTTTCCGCTCTGATCGGAAACCGCCGCTTCCACGGCTTCACTGATAGCCATTCCAAGACTGCCCGGCGTATCGGGGTATTTCTCAAGCAAGTCCCTGCCGACTTTGGTTTCGGTGCTGGGACTCGGAACACACTCAGCGCCCCAAGTCTGCATCATAACTTTCCGGTATGGTTTTTGGTCAAAACTAATTCTGACCATATATACCTTGCATTCCAAACCGACTTGAGCACAGGCAAAGGCCAGGGCGCTGCCCCATTGTCCTGCGCCGGTTTCAGTCGTCAGCTTCTCAATCCCGGCCTGCTTGTTATACCAAGCCTGCGCCACAGCAGTATTCGGTTTATGACTGCCAGGAGGTGAAACGCTTTCATTCTTATAGTAGATGCGAGCCGGCGTTCCGAGAGCTTTCTCCAGATTGTAGGCTCGATGCAATGGAGTAGGACGCCATTTCATGAGAATTTTCAAAATTTCTTCAGGGATGTCTATCCAGGGCTCCTGGCTAACTTCCTGCTCTATAAGCGCCATAGGAAATATCGGCGTCAGCATGTCCGGCGATACCGGGTTTCCGTCCGGTCCCAAGGGAGGGCGCATTGGATTTGGAAAATGGGCGCCCAGATTGTACCATTGTCTGGGTAGATCCTTTTCTCCCAGTACAGCTTTAATCATAATTTGCTCCTTGATGTTTCTTCTTGTAGAAACATTTATACGCGAGGAACGTTGATCTGTCAAGAAAAAAAAGTGAGAGCCGATTCTCCTAAAAGTTATCCGACAATTCTACTTCATATGGTGATGGTAATATCAAACCCTCTACGAGATCAGAACCGGGTGAAAACAGGCCCGCATTTGCGATATCTACATTGGTTTCGAACAGGGCCTGGCTAAATATTTCGTCGACAAAGAGCACGTTTTCTGATCGTATGAAATTTCTAGTGTTTATTGCTCGAACCGAATAGTAGCCACCTGTGACAAGAAAACCGGCGAGTATTATTGCTGCAGCAATTCGGGTGAAAAATGCCAAATGATGTGACTTCTCCTCAACATGGATCGCCGCATGCGCAGCCGCATGCGCAGCCGCACGCGCAGCAGGAAGCGCAGCCGGGACACCCGGCGTGCAAAGATCCTTAAAGCTTTCTTCAAATACTTCATGATATTCGGTTCTGATTTCCAGGATTCCTGAAAGGAAACCAGAGCAGGAAGAGCAGTGATGAAGATGATCGCGAAGTAGCGGATCCATGCTTAAATCTTCACCGCTTGGATCAGAGTCGAGGAAAAGCATCATTCGGCCACGAACACGCCGGCATGAATGACGGAATATCAGATTAATTTCGTTTCGGCTAATAAACTGTTTTAATTCTGATATCATCGTTCAAACTCCAGCGCAATCGCGGCTTTGCGGCGCGCGCGATGCAATCTCGACTTAACGGTTCCTTCAGGCAGCCCTATAATAGCTGAGATTTCTCTCAGACTCAGGCCATCCATATCTTTCATCACCAAGATAGATCGATCTCTCTCTTTGAGTTGTGAAAGAACACGTCGCACTCTGTCCCTCTTTTCGGTTCGTAGTACCTGGTATGCTGGATCAGCATCAGATGAACTCACCAGCTCCAAACGGGTTCTGAGCAGCATTTTTCGTTTTCTTACACTGGATTCGCGACGCAGGTAATCTATCCCCTTATTTCTGCAGAACCGATACAGCCAGGTGGTGAAGCTTGCGCGATATTCAAAACCGGGTAGAGCTTTATAAAGCGCGATTAGTATTTCCTGCTCAACTTCCTCCATATCACTATGGTTTCCATTCAATATGGGAAATAATACCCGCCGAATAGTCGGGACATGCCGCACCACCAGTGCTTCAAAAGCCCTATCATCATTGCTGAGAACAAAATCGCTGATGAGCTTCGAGTCAGTTACCTGCACGCTGTTAACCTCAAGACGAGCAGCCATCGTAAAGTGTGCAACTACTGCGCCTGAGATGACTCAGGTTGATCGCTGGAACGAGCCCTGCTTTGCTCCCCGGCGGCGGGTTGCTCGCTTGCTCTTCGCTGTGCGTTTCTAATGATATTGCTATATTGGGTCCATCGCTCGTCACCCAGGATCTGCCTCGTCATCACCTGCCGGCGAATCTGTGCGAGCTGACGTTTCATCTGCCATTCATACGATTGAGATAAAAGCTTCTCAACCTCGCGCATTTCCACATCCTTAGGAAAAAGCAATCGCGCAAGCTGAGCTTTGTAAATATTGAGTTCGAGATTTGCTTCCTGGATAATCAGCTCTGTGTCTTCAAAGACTTTTACTACTGATTCAATCTCTAGTTCCGTAAGCCCAATCCGTTGCATGATCTGAAGGATTACTTGAGAATCGGGGGAAACCTGGGCAAAAGCAGAGT
>JABGPX010000244.1 GCA_018644745.1 Spirochaetales bacterium | reverse complement strand
TAACTGCTGCCAGGCAATTCAAAAAAGAAGATTCAGGGCACCGCTTCCGATGGAATCGAAAAGCAGCCGTCGCGGTGGCGCAAGAAAACAATGGGATCCGGTCAACTTCAAAGGAACTCCGTTCAATCCCCTTTCATGGGGAAGCTGCGTCGTTGAAATAGAGCTCGATCCAGTGAGCCTTGAAATCCTTGTCAGGGGTGTGTGGCTGAACCTGGATATCGGATTTGTAATTGATGAGAAACAGGCGAAGAAAGCTCTCGAATTGGAGCTGGCCGCGGCATTTAATTTCAGCAGGGCATTTGAAGCAAGATGGGGCAAAGCCGGTGTAAACCATCGGACCAGCCCACCCCTCTTCATCCGATTTATGGGAGGCACCAAAAGTCAGGCGGGACCTCTCGAAGGGTTGGGATCAAGCCTATTTGTACCGGCTTTTATCAGCGCGGTGAGTCAGGCGACTGGATTTTATTTCGATTGTCTTCCCCTCACAAGAGGCCTTATCCTGCAGTACACGGAGGCGTAAGTGCACATCATAGATCCGCGTTCGCTGCATATGACCGCAAAGAGAGGTGCCCTTAGGTGACAGTATCATTCATACTCAATAGAGTGCAGGTTTCCGTGGATACTCCGGCCGGGACAAGACTCGCTGACCTGCTTCGAGAACAATGCGAGCTGCCGGGATGCCGGGCCGGCTGCTACGCCGGCGAGTGCGGTGCCTGCACGATATACTATAACGGCGAACTCGCATATTCGTGCCTGATACCGGCCTTTGCAGCGCAAAACGCAGAAATTATAACACTTGAAGGACTGGCCGGCACCCAGGAGTTGCGGGATATCGAAAAGGGATTACAGGAAGCTGCCTACACACCTTGTATAAACTGCCGCCAAAGCAAAATCCTTACCATTCATGCGCTGCTCGAGTCCAATCCTGTGCCGGAGAAAACAGAAATTGATTCGGCTTTGAACGGTCACAGTTGCGGATGCACCGATATGCGGACCCTTCACAGTGTTATCAATGCCTGTGTTACATTCAGGAGAACTCGTAGAAATGCCGGTCGATAGCAACTTAATCAACATCTTTTCTCCTCAAACTCTCGGCGACCTGCTCGCATTGAAAAAGCAAAAACCCGACATCCAAGTGTTCGCTGGCGGTACCTACGTACTTCATGGCCAAGGCACGAAATTCCCCCGGCTGCCCGGCTCGATTGTCTCGATTTCACAGATTGAAGAGCTGTCGAGAATCCACCGAACCGAACGTTACCTGGAACTGGGATCCTGCGTTACTCTCTCGAAAATTGGCGGCATAGGAGGAAGCATAGTTCCTTCTATACTCATTCAAGCCATTGAGGGCATAGCCTCCCCCCCGGTAAGAAATCTGGCGACGTTCGGCGGAAATATCTGCGTCCAGGACAGACGCCTTTCAACATACCCGGTTCTTTTCCTTCTAGATGCTCGAGTTGAATTGAGAGAACTCGGTGAGTCCCGCTGGATTCCTATCAATCGTCTGTCCGGCGGTGATGATAACCTGACAATCAGACCCTCAGAAATTCTCACTAGAATCCGGGTTCCGTTAGGCGAATGGAATGTCCAAATCTTCCGCAATATTGGTGACGGCTTTGGGAGAAACCTATGGTCTCTTTCATTCTGCGGACTGGCAAATATAGACCGGGCGGTTCTATCAGATTTCCGCTTTGCTTTCGGTTCCCTCGGGAAGAACATCATCCGAAACAGGGAAATTGAGGCCGAGCTGGTGGGCAGAAAGCTGCCTTTACAGGAGCGTGACCGAGATCTTATATGTCTCGCTTTTCACGACTATCTGAATTCCGCGTACTCCGAAATTATCTCTTCTTATCAACGATCTATGGCACTAAAGCTTTTCAAGTGGTTTCTGTTCTCACTAGAACTCAAGTAGGGGCTTCTCCATTAACCGCGACTTTAACATCGAACATATACGAAAAACCTCGATTCTATAAGGAAAAACATTCGGGCACATGCACCGAAAGTGGGTTTTTCGATGTGCCCCTATATCAATT
>JABGPX010000061.1 GCA_018644745.1 Spirochaetales bacterium | reverse complement strand
AACCGCGTCGAACGGCAAAGAGGCTATTGAGAAAATTGATCCTAACGCCCTGGATCTGGTGCTGCTCGATATCCGAATGCCGGAAATGGATGGAATTGAAGTAACCCGCAGATTGAAAGAGATGCACCCCCGGCTCAAAGTATTGATTCTTACGACCTTCAATGAAAGGAAACTCATCGCTCAGACAATCCGGGCCGGAGCGTCCGGATACCTTCTTAAGGATGCATCGGAGAGTGACATTGTCGCATCAATAAAATCCATTCACCAGGGAAATATTCTCATATCACCTTCCGCTGCTCAAACCTTAGCGCAGGACGAGGCGTATGAGCGGAACGAGCCGAAAGAGGGGGCCGACGTCGTATACCATCTGTCACATCGCGAGCAGGAGGTGTTTTTCCTGCTAGTCCACGGCCGAAATAACAGTGAAATGGCGACCGAACTCTATTTGAGTGAACGGACTATCAGAAACTACGCAAGCAAAATTTATAATGTTCTCGGGGTAAACAATCGGCATGGGGCGATAGCCTGGGCGCAACAGCATGGGTTCATATAGCTCTTTTAACGCTACATCTTCTTTTGCTTCACCCGGGTGTGTACTCGCATCTGTGACTTTTGTGACATTTTCATGACTCATTTTCTGACATAAAGGAAGAAATCGTCCCTATTGAATAGGCTCATTCTCATTTAAAGTGCAATAAGAGAAATGCAATCCGGCCTCGGACGACTCTTCAAAAGGACGGGACATGGCAGATGTTCTAAAAACGATACCCCCAGTGCTGGCAAAGAGAAATGCAAACCTGAAGTTCCGTTTACGTAAATACTCGGGGCTTTTCCTCATGCTGGTACCCGGCCTGGCTTGGTTTTTTATTTTCAGATATGTTCCCATGTACGGGATTATTATCGCATTCAAAAAATTCTATCCTCTAAGAGGAATCCTTGACAGCCCTTGGGTAGGTATAGCTAATTTTACCAGGATGCTGAATACGGATCTGTTTATTCGGGCATTCGTCAATACCATCGTTCTGAGTCTGCTCCGATTATTCATCAGTTTTCCTTCCGTAATAGTTTTCGCGTTGCTGCTCAATGAGTTAAAAAACGGCCGGTTCAAGAGAAATGTACAAACGATCTCCTATCTGCCCCACTTTGTATCGTGGGTCGTAATCGGCGGAGTAGTTCGGGAGCTGCTGAGTGCCGACACAGGAGTAGTAAACTGGTTTATCACTCTGCTTGGCGGGGAACAGATCAACTTTATGATTCGTCCCCAGTATTTCAGAGGGATTCTGGTAATCGCAAGTCTCTGGAAGGGGGTAGGCTGGGGCTCGATTGTATACCTGGCTGCAATCAGCGGAATCGACCCGCAGTTGTATGAGGCGGCGCAAATGGACGGCGCTAAC
The DNA here is from genome assembly GCA_018644745.1 of Spirochaetales bacterium. The sequence goes on along the minus strand of JABGPX010000061.1, from coordinate 641 downwards.
CGGCTTCAGAGAGTTTTGCGCATTACCCTCCCGTCGATTTATCCCATCATTGTAATTCTCTTTATCCTTCGTGTCGGACATATGATGGAAGCGGGATTTGATCAGGTATTTAATCTTTACAATCCTCTTGTTTACAGCGTGGCGGATATTATCGATACGTACGCCTATCGCGTAGGCCTGGAGAACTTTGACTATTCATATGCCACGGCGATCGGACTATTTAAGAATGTGGTCGGTGTCATCCTGCTGCTGCTTACAAATGTGTTATCAAAGAAAATCGGTGACGAGGGTGTTTGGTAATGGCTAGCAAACTCATAAGAGAAAGTGTCGGATCGCGAGTTTTCACGGTTGTTAATTATATTTTATTGGTAGTGTTCTGCCTAACCGTGCTGTATCCATTCTGGGAGTTGCTCATGCTTTCGTTCATGAAAGCTGTTGAGGCCAGCACTCCCGGGCTGAAGCTGTGGGTAAGCGATCCGACAACAAACGCTTACAAGCAGGTTTTGCAGTCAAAAACACTGGGCTGGGGTTATTTTAACACCATTTTCCGGACAGTCCTCGGGACTTTTTTGGGTGTGTTCCTTACCTTCACCATGGCGTATCCCCTTGCAAAGAAAGACCTTCCTTTTAGAAATCCTGTC
>JABGPX010000062.1 GCA_018644745.1 Spirochaetales bacterium | reverse complement strand
AGAGCTCGAATCTCTTGCCGCCGGCAGAATGATTCACCATGGCCGAATGCGCACCGTGGCGGGAACGCTTCTTCAGAATACTCAAATGCTGCATTTCTATCGGCATATCTGGGGGTGCATTGGACTGGAAATGGAGGGAACCTTCTATTATCAACAGATCGTAGAGTCTCAGCAGCTTGATGTGATACCCGCCGATGTGAAGATGCGGTTTCTCTATTATGTATCTGATTTACCGCTGGACAAGAGCGCCGACCTTGCCTCTCGCCTTTCACCTCGTGAGGGAGTACCGCCGCTTTATGCCATCACAAGGCAGATTATTCGTGATATATTCAAACAAGAGAGCAATTATATATGAAAAAAATTTTGGTTATTGACGAATCATCATTATTTCTAGATTACCTGACAAAGAAACTCGAAGAGAATGGGTTTGAGGTGATCCCGGGCAAAAGCGGTCTTGACGGCTCGGTGAAAATGCGCAGTGAACTGCCGGATCTCATCATCATGGATTACTTTTTATCGAGAAAGAGCGCCGTTGAGGTGTTGAAGGAAAAAGTCGATAATCCTAATATATCGAAAATTCCGGTAATTATGGCCGCTAACAAGATTGATAAGTCCAAACTGGTGCAATGCGCCCAGTATGGAGTAAAGAAGTTCTTTACCAAGCCTGTGCGAATCGATGGTCTTCTCAAAGCAGTTTCAGAACTGCTCAAAGTTAAGGTTTCAATTGATTCATCCCCGTGCATCATCGAAGCGCATCTCAATGATGAAATACTATTTATTGAGATCGCGCGAGGACTTAATCTAGAAAAAATAGAACTCCTCCAGTATAAGATTACCGAACTACTTGATCTTTATGATATGAAATTTCCAAAGGTGCTTCTCATGATATCCGATATGGAACTATCGGAAGGAGATACGGAGAAGTTCCAAGCCCTGATCGATACAATCGTCGAGTTCGCGGGACCTTATGCGAGCCATATGAAAATCCTTACCTCTTCAGATTTTGTAAAAGATATCATAACCACGAAACGTGAATATGAAGGACTTTCAGTAAGCGACAATTTGGCACAAGCGATGGATGACCTGATAGGTCTTCAACCTGATAGCGTTGCTCACGACGAGGTGGTAAGAAAGCGGTTGCTGTCGACATCGGAGCCGAAAAAAGCAAAGGATGAGTCATTTCAGCTCCGGTTCGAGGAGGAGAGCGGCGCTGTCGAAGAGGCGGGTGGCTCCACCGAAGGGGAGGGGGAAAAGAAAGCCGTTACCCTGGCGGTCGTTGACGATGATGTAATTATCCAGCAGCTAATCAAAGCGGTGTTTCAGAAAACCGGATGGAATGTGAAGATATACAACAACGGCAAAGAGTTCTTGAGTGATTTGGCCGGCACAACCTTCGATCTGATTTATTTGGATCTCATGATGCCGGTAATGGATGGATTCCAGGTGCTGAACCTCCTGAAAAGCAAAAACATTCACCTGCCGATTATCGTACTTTCCGCGGTTACCCAGCAGGAGGCGGTGGTCAAAGCAATGAGTCTTGGAATACACAGCTATATGAGAAAACCGTTCAAACCCGAGATGCTGCTAGCCAAGACTGCTGAACTACTGAACTCCAATTTCTAATTCTTCGGAGTGATATGAAACCTGAATTATTCAAAAGTGAGATATTTCGCGCGGTTTTTGAAAATTCGCCGACTGGTATGGCTATCCTTACCAAAACCGCGAGAGTCCTTTATGGAAATACGAAATTCTTCGAACTCCTGGAAATACAGGAAAGTGAACAGAACGAAGGAGTGTTTCTCGCCGATCACATTCATGAAGAAGACCGTCCGCGGCTGCTGAACAACATCGGCGCCATGATATCGAGTGAAGAGTCCGTCGAGATTGAGGTTCGATTAACAAACGAGCATCAAGCCGAGTGGCTGCGAGTTAATGCAGCCTCGGTTCAGTATCCGTGGACCGACGGATTTGTTATCTCGGCGCTAGTGGAAAATATAACCCTTCGAAAAAGCGAAGAGGCCATCCTGCTGGCCGCAAAG
>JABGPX010000470.1 GCA_018644745.1 Spirochaetales bacterium | reverse complement strand
ATAATTCTTAAGAATTATTTTTTTTGTTTTAAAATTCTTAATCATTTCATTATGAGAAGGAATATTACTTAATATAATTTTTTTAGATAATAATAATGCTTCAAGAGCTGCATTTGATGAGTTCTCAATTTGGGAGGCTTCAGCAATTCTATCGGTGTACAGGACAGTAGAAAGGCCCTCAATGTAATCGAGAGACACGGAACCGCAGTAATACTGCTCGATCTCGCAATGCCTCATCTTCCCGGTGATAAACTGCTTCCTTTGATACAGGAAGCCCATCCCGAGCTCCCGGTTATTATCATCACGGGAAACACGGAATTGTCCACGGCAGTTGACTGTATGAGAAACGGCGCATTTGATTATTTGGTAAAACCCTTCGAAAGCGCAAAATTGATTGCCACTGTAAAACGAGCGGTAGAAATACTGGAATTGCGCCAGGAAAACCAAACTTTGAAGGAGCATCTGGTTTCAAACGAATTGGATCATCCGGAGGCCTTTAAAGGGATAGTAACCGGCAGCGATAAAATGCGTGCCGTTCTATTGTATGCGGAGGCAATCGCGGGAACGGCGCAGACTGTGCTGGTGACCGGCGAAACGGGTGTGGGCAAGGAGCTTATTGCGGCCGCGGTACATAAGCTAAGCGGAAGAGATGGAGAACTCGTCGCGGTTAACGTATCGGGATTTGATGACAGCATGTTTTCCGATACATTATTTGGACATAAAAAGGGCGCTTTCACCGGAGCGGACTCTCCCCGGAAGGGACTTGTCGAATCAGCGGCAGGCGGAACTTTATTCTTGGACGAAATCGGCGATTTGAGCAAACAGTCGCAGGTAAAACTACTCAGGCTGCTGGAATCTCGTGAATATCTGCCCCTTGGTTCGGATGTAAAGAAAAAATCTAACGCCAGGGTTGTGGTGGCAACAAACAGGGACCTTCTGAAGGCATCTGCTGATGGTGAGTTCCGACGCGACCTTTACTACCGGCTCAGTACTCATATCGTTTCCTTACCCCCGTTACGAGAGCGCACAGAGGATCTTCCGCAGCTCATCAAACATTTCACCGGGCAAGTGATAGATGAGTTCGGAGTTGATTCTGTGATTCTTCCCCTTGAGCTAGCCCGCTTTCTGTCAGGATATAGTTTTCCTGGAAATGTGAGAGAACTCAGATCGCTGATTTTCGACGCCGTGAGCAGATCTCTTGTAGGCGGGAGAGATAAAAGCAGCATCCATGTCTCCCTGGACGCATTTAAGGCCGCGATTGGCGAGGACATTGAAGATGTTCCCGATCTCGGCGACGGAGACGGTCTGCTTACCTTTCATGACAAATTACCGACGATTAAGGTAGCGATGGAGCTTCTTATAAACGAGGCGATGGCCCGAGCAGGCGGCACCCAAACATTGGCCGCGAAAATGCTGGGAATCTCGCAGCAGGCGCTCAGTAAAAGGCTGCGCGGTTAGCACGATTTTATATATCTCTTACCAAGTCGAGCATCCGTATGATAAGATGAGATATATAAGCCCAACTTACGTCATCAGGATTCCTATGAAAATTATTCGGATTATCATGTGCGCCTTTATTACTGCAACGCTGGTATCAGCTGCAGCGTATTCAGCACCTTTTACGCTAAACGCTCAAGAATATATAGACATGTCTATTTTAGCGTCTCGGGAGCTACAGGTTCAGAATGAATCAATGGAGATTGCCGAGTTGAATCTCATGGAACTGGAATTATCCGATATATCAGCAATCGATCTTGCTAAAGCGAAGCTCGATCTCAATGTAGAGATGGCAAAACTTGGCGAGGCCAGATCGGGCGTCATCATGAGCGCCCTAAGCCAGTACTTAGCTTTGATGAATGCGGAGCGTAGTTTCACTTATGCCCGGAGCTTGCTGGAAATCGCGAGAACCAAAGAGGCGGCGGCAAAGATTCAGATGCAGGAAGGAGTGAAGAAGGAGTTGGATTACCAGAATGAGCTCCTCTCCCTTCGATCGGCCGAGAATGCTCTTCTGGCGGCGAATTATTCCTATCAAAACACCCTT
>JABGPX010000257.1 GCA_018644745.1 Spirochaetales bacterium | reverse complement strand
GAGTTGGGGGTGACCGTGTCAAGATTGACTTGGAGACCGGCGCAATTTTAATCTTGCCCTCAGGTGTAGTTACCTGGGTACCCCAAGAAGACTTCAATGTATATGGCAGCGACGCATACACTATCCAACGATTAGTGAGTCGAAAAGAACACGAATACCTTAAAGCTCGCGCACAACGAGATGTCCTGGTCAAGCGTAAACTGCCTCCAGACCGAATTCCCGCTGAAAGCGCAGGAGAAGTATCGGGACTTGCCCTGCTATCGGACGTTTACGATTACTGGGTCTATCGTTACACACGAGAAATCGCTCCGCATGATGAAAAAACACGGAACTTTTTTCAGCGGATTGAACAGGGAATCTTTGTGCCGCCAGGTCGTATTTTACCCTTGGGAGACAACCGGGATAACTCTCGCGACGGTCGCGTATTCGGCACAATCACTGAACGGGCGGTGTTGGGGAAACCTCTGTTTCGTTATTGGCCTTTGTCGAGAGGATCAAATATCCATTAGGCTGCTCGTGATAACACAATCAACCTGCCCTTATCCTGTGGTTGGTGGGGCGAATAGCCCGGGCGGATAGTGCTGTAGTTCTGAAGCGCCTACTATTCATCCGCCATGAATCAAAAGTTGACCAATATCGTGTAATCCACTCATCTCAATAAACGCATTGGGTTCTTTATCTGACACAAAATCTATTATCAGCTTTGCACAGGTATCAGCGTCCGATTTTGTTGTATCGACCTCAATATCATAGATCATATTCATGTGGACTTTTTTACTAGACCTCTCGGCGTTACCTGGCTCTCTATCTTTTCTCTGAAGCTCCCTTTGATGTAATTCTTCGATGGAGCAATATATCCCGGCAATAAAAGTGTCAATACCTGTCAGCATCTCAAATAACGGTACAATACATTTGCCAGGAAGAAGGGTATCATCAGTCGTTGAGCAATGGTCGATTTCCCAGATGATCCGGCTCCATTCAAGATTATTACCATTGGCTTCTTATTGTGTTGGTTACCTTTCATTCCCAATATGCCGCCCTCCCCAATAATTCTGCTAGAAATATTTCCACTCTTTTGACATAGCGCTCTTTATCGGAAAGGCCAGACTCTCGGCAGGATTTCCTTTGCCGCAATGACTCATGTACAATATGTTCCGGCATTTCCTCGAATTGCTCTATCAGCTTTTGAAATGAGATTGTATATTCATTCCCGTATTCTGCTTCGGCCTCTACTGAACACAAATATAGTACAGCTTTTGGGATCCAATCATAGTGGAATCCTTGCTGGTCATTTCTCCACTTAGATATATAGCCACGAATAATGCCTATTTCTATTTCTGTCTCTTCCGCGCAAGAATAAGGTGTTATGGTTTTTAATGTTTGGAGTTTCTTACCCCAAACATGCAGGAATAAGGGCAATCGCTTTATCCAAATTCTAATTGGGATTAGTTTTGTAATGAAACCTCTCTGCGAACCGCCCAGCATTTCCGACTCATATAGCACACGCAGTTTTGCTTCAGGCGCTGATTCGGTAAATGCCTGAGCTAAGATGTCGTTTATTCTCTTTTCATCGTCGTCCTCGAAATCGTCATTCACTATTCCAATAAAATCGATATCACTGTCCTTCGTCCTGTCTTCTTCCTTGATGGTACCGCCAATGAATATGCTAGATATGCCGCCGGATCTATCATTTTCGAGAATCAATTTTATAGACTTTTCTATGATATCTTTCACAGGCATTCTTTCTTAATTAGCAGGTGAAACGGATGTCCGGCATTCCTACCGTCTTTATCATCCACAATACATTCTTGCTCGAAGCCAAGGCTATTATAGAAACGATGGGCAGATTCTCCCGGCTCGTCTGATTCCAAAAACGTCTTCACCAAGATGGGTTCAGAAACCCCCAACTCACGTATCAGATAGTTAGCCAATGCGGTTCCTATTCCCGTTCGCCTATGATTAGGATGAACTGCCAACCATCCTATATGCCGTGATGATGGTGAATACAACATCGCTCCGAGAATGTCGGTGTCAGAATCGTTC
>JABGPX010000063.1 GCA_018644745.1 Spirochaetales bacterium | reverse complement strand
GTACATTTCGCAAAGCTCGTCGGAATCCACGCAATCGGGAACTCCTTCTCCCTTCCACCTTCTCATCGTTTCTTCCCAGTAATTGAATTCCTTGTCCGGGACATGGTCGATAGGAGAGAAGTTTAGGCAGTTAATCATTCTTTCCTGCGAAGTCATTTTGTTGCTCATTTTAATATTTCACCACGCAGTCGTATCCCGACCCGGGGCATGTTTCAAAAGAAAACCGTTTCCTGTTCCCTATATCATTCATTTCGAGTTCGGTATGACTTACTTCATCACCGTTTGATTGAACTACAGATATCTCGGTTATATCCTTATCGAGATATACCGTGCACAACCCGCCCAAAAGGCTCTCTACCGTAAGCCGGACGAGTCTTCCGGTTTCCAGCTTTGCTGATATTACGAATCCTCCCTCCGCGAGAAGACCGTCGAAACATCCATTTTTCCACGGATATGCGGGAAAAACCGATATCTCGCCTTCAAAGCTCTGAAGCAGCATCAGGTTTATAACCTCCGCGGCGCAGGCGTTTGTTTCTAGTTGGAAAATCCTATCCGCGAAAACATACTCAGTACCCGAGGAAAATTCCTGAGTATCTCCGACATGAACCCCCCTTCCCTTTTTCCTATAGTCAAAGCACACATTCAAGTAGTTATCATTTACATATGTGTCCAGATAATCCGAAAGCAGATGGTTCGCGAAATCCGCCAATCCAAGTGTAGCAGCGACACACGCGAGCCAGGTGTAAGTGCCGCTGAAATACTGCCGCTTGCTCGTATTACCCCGTTTCATATATTTGTAGAAGGTGTTCAACCCTAGTTGAAAATTCTCACGGCTGCTCGAATAGCCATTGAACTCACCTGAAGGATAGATCGGCGTAAGCACGCTCAAATGGCGGTGAGTGTAATCGAAATCGCAATTCTCCGATTCCATGATGTATGGCGTATCGCCAATTGCATCAACAGCGTTGGCGCAGATTGGGTAATCAGTGAAATTTCTCAAGATATCCCTAGCAAGATGCAGCTCCGACGCCGGTGCGACGTCCGCACCTAGGATATCTACGGCTTCTAGATAAAATCGGTAGAGATTTTTGATGTGAGATATATCAATTGCCGGATTTGCATCCACGGCTTTTATCTGATCGGATTCCATTTCCTCAGGTGTCCAGGAAAGAGGAATTATATACCGGCCGGTTTTATTTTTCTCCATTATTGTATTGTAATAGAGAATGCAGTTTCGGATGAATGGAAAGGCTGTTTCCCTGAGAAAATCCTCATCTTTTGAGTAGCGGAAATTCTTCCAGAAATGTGAAGCAATCCAGGCGCTCGATCCCTGCCAGAATATTCCTCCGATGTACCCCCCTAAATCGTTTCCATTACGATCGTGGGAAATCGGTAACTTTATTCCGTCAGCCTTGAAATAATTCCGAGTATCCTCCAGAAACTTTGGAATAAGGTCGGTATAACAGCGGTAGAATGGTTCCGCGAGCTCGAGATGATTTGCCGCATAAACCGGCCAGTAGTTCATTTCGATATTTAGGTCGGTATGATAATCTCCCTTCCACGGGGGATGGTAATCTTCCATCCAGACTCCCTGCAATCCCGGCATTGCAGGAGATCCTTTACGGGACGCGCTTCCAATCAAATACATGCCCATATACCAAATTTTCTCAATCTCACTTGAATCCAGCTCAATGGTTGATCGACTCCAAAAATCCCGCCAGTAATCCGTACTGACATCGATGGATCGGCTCTGATCTTCCTTCAGGAATGCCTTTAGCCGGTCAACAGCAGTTTTCTGCGTATCTTGAGCCTCTTCGCTGGTGACAATAGTCTGCAGAAGTCTCAACTCACACTTTGGCGATTTTGATAGTACAAACTGGTTTTCCCCGATACTAATAGACTCATGCGGTTGAACTGTTATTACATTTGAATATTCAAACCCGCCGGGGAATGTGAAAGTGAATCCCAAAAAACCGCCAGTTTTGAAGCTGCATTCCGGGTCGTACAGGTCCGTGGCCATCCTGCCAAGCGATATTATTAAGCT
>JABGPX010000064.1 GCA_018644745.1 Spirochaetales bacterium | reverse complement strand
AGCAGCTCATTATAACCAAAATCCCCGTCCTCATCGGTACCGGAATTCCTCTATTCGGCCCGGTTTCGAAAGACATACAACTACATCATGTCCTTACAAAACAGTACCCTAACGGTTTTGTCCAAGATCATTACAAGATTCGGTAGGTAACGACCGGAAGCTTGCTAGCCAATGACTAAAGATCCCTGCATCCCACTGCCACATTTGCTTTGTAAAGCGTTAAGTAAAACTAAGGTAAGATCGATCACAAAAAGTTAGAAGAGTGAATATGGATCATGAACTAAAGGAATGGAAATCCCGATTTATACTTATCTGGACCGGCCAGGCGTTCTAACTCTTTGGGAGCGCTTTAGTTATTCTGGCAAATCCCGGCGCCCCTCCGTTGGCCGCTCTGCTTCTTCTTCTCATTGATGTATAGGGGATTCTCTATATTGATGTTGTTACCGCTGTGTTGGCAATAACGCCCCTTCTGTTTTTCCGCATTCCACGGCCTGAACGAAATGACGCGATAAAAGGAATCGGCTCCGTAGCTTCAAATCTCGCCTGCGGCTTTCAGTATGTGTGGAATACATCGCATATTTGCCTTTTCGACCTCGACAGCCATCATATCGATCGTTATAATTGCATACTATTTTATTCAGATTTCATTACAAACTGGACTACTTCCATGAAAGATACTGGTAAACGCATGTCTCGCAAAATATCAAGGGCCCTTCTCGAATACGAGATGCTCGACCCTGGTGACAAGGTACTGGTAGCGGTGTCCGGAGGAAAGGACTCCATGACCCTGCTCTATCATCTCCTCGAGAAGTCCGGATCATTCCCCGTGGATTTTACGGTTGGAGCGATTCATATTCAGACGGATTTCTGCAATTGCGGAAAAAAGTCAGGAATGGAAACGATGATAAACAGTTGGGGAGCTCCTTATATAGAAGTTAAAGTGCCGGTAATCGCCCGGCTTCAGCCCGGTAAAAAGATGAACTGCTATTGGTGCTCAACTCAACGGCGGATGGAATTGATGAAGCACGCCTCAGAGAACGGCTACACCAAAATTGCCCTCGGTCATCACCAGGATGATATCCTCGAAACATTCTTCATGAATATGGCTTACAAATCTGAACTCTCAACCATGATGCCGGTACTCAAATATGATAAATTTCCTCATACGATTATCCGCCCTCTTGCGCTGGTGAAAGAGCGCGAAATAGTGGAATTCGCAGAGCAGAAAAAAATCTCAAATCTCGTGTGTTTATGTCCGTACGGCACCAGATCCAAACGGAGGGACATGAAAAAAGTTGTCGACTTCATTGCTGAAGGCGGAGACTTCATGCGGGACAATATTTATCGGGCCATGTCCCATCCGGTGCCAACCTATCTGCCCGGCTTTAAGCAGGCCATGAAGGAGAATGGATGGAGCGAATAGCCGGAGCCGGTAGTAAAAAAGAGCTCTACAGCTTATAATGTAAAAAATCACAGGCCGGAGCGGCAGCGGAGACATATATGGAAGAAACTGATTACCTAGAAAGACTAAAAAGCACGGGAAGAAACGATACCTGTCCTTGCGGCTCCGGAAAAAAATACAAGAAATGCCATCTCATTACTGACAGTGCCAAAAGACACGAAGAGTCGGTAAAGCAGGAAGAGCAGCGGGCGGCGGAAGCGGAAGAAGCAGACGAAGCGGAAGAGACACAGGATGAGGCGAACGCCGCAACAAAAAAGAAAGCCGCGTTTAACGACCGGATGAGCCCCGGCGGTATTAACAGAGCCGGCAAGAGCCACACATCGCAGAATATCCCGCGCAGATCAGCGAAATAGGATGTAACTACCCTGAACACATGACCGACCCACCAGGCATCTATCATTTTCTCGATGTCTTCTTTTCGTGTTTCATTCCTGCGTCATCATCTTCAATCTGACCGGCTGGATCTGGCGTAAAACGAGGATACCCCATCTCATACTGATCGGCCTCACTGCCTTTTCGTGGTTCGTCCTTGGAATCTGGTACGGTTTCGGGTACTGCCCGTCGACAGATTGGCATTGGCGGG
>JABGPX010000129.1 GCA_018644745.1 Spirochaetales bacterium | reverse complement strand
TATCCAGGATTATGATCAGATGCTTTGCCACATCGGTCCCGGAACAGAAGTTCACAACTACTTCCCCGTGGCCCACCAGAAGAACATCTACGAGGGGCTGGTTGCCGCCGGAGAGAATGAAGTGGTGACCATCTGTCGCAGCTCCTGGGCCGGATCCCAGCGCTACGGCGCATCTCCGGCCGTCCACGACATCATGTCTTCATTTGAGCATCTGGCAACGTACATGAAGGCGGGACTCAATCTAGCAATGAGCGGGATCCCCTGGGGTGCCAGTGAAATCGGTGGCTTCGTCACCCTTGATAATGAAAGCGACTGCTTCCACGAATTAATGGTGCGCTGGTACCAGTACGCCGTTTTCACGCCTGTCTTCCGTACCCACGGTTCTCGACCGAACAACGAGGCGTGGACCATCGGCGGCGACACGTACCCTCACATCCGGGCGGCGCTGATTCTCAGAGAGCGCCTGCGTCCCTATATCATGGAGCAGATGAAGCTGGCGTCGGAGAGGGGCCTGCCACCTATGCGTCCATTGTTTTTTGATTTTGAGGATGATCCTGAAACCGCCGAGGTGGAAGATGAATTTCTCTTCGGGCCCGATCTCCTGGTGGCACCCATAACCAGATATGAGGCGCGTACCCGGGAGGCGTACCTCCCGGTCGGTACCGAGTGGACAGATGCCTGGACCGGCGAGAAACTGCCGGGCGGACAGATCGTCGAGGCAGATGCACCAATCGAACGTATCCCCGTGTATGTGCGCGGCAATAACCCCGATCTGGCAGGACTCTTCAAGGAACTGTACTCGGGGTGACCGACAGCGAACCCGGCAACATACCCAACAACCGGAAGCAATGTCGATAGGCTACGGCGGTCATATCCAAACGAGGCATCCGCTCGACATGTAAGGAATTGATGGTTCGAATCCATTGTCGCCCATATGATAATTTGTTTAAGGGAAAGGAAAAAATCCTTTCCCTTTTTTGTTTTTCGGAGAAATACAGTAACTTGCATTTTTTCGGATTTTATTATTCCGTCGACTATTATTACCCGATGTCAAAGCAAAAAGTGCAGCCGCGCTCAGCAATCTCACCGGTTCTCCCTGCGCCGTCTCATCAAACTCAACCGGGCTTCCCCGTTTCATTAACGACCTTCCTATACCTCGTTGCATTGAGCAACGCTCCACCGATTGTCATTTCTTTGGTCGCGCCATCCGGAGAGTAGCCTACGCTTGTGTAAAACTTGCGAGAAGAATGATTTTCCTCGAATACCCACAGCGTGATATCGGCCGCGAACCTACAAAACATTATTTCCTCAGCTCGTTTCACAAGTTCTTTTCCGATGCCTTGCCGCCAGGCTTGTGGTTGTATATAGACAGCGCCAATTTCATGTTCCCCGTCCGCATCCTCATCACATGACGGGCCAAAAAAAATGAACCCTTCCAGACTTTCCGCTATATCCGCCACTAAAATTTTATCACCGGGTTTCTTTATGTTTTGTGCCCATCGTTTCGCCCGTTCTTTGATGCTCATTGAGTCAAGATGGGACTGAGGAACGATACCCGAATATGCTGCTTGCCAGGAGCTTACCTGTATGCGTGCGATCTCCGCTGCATCTTTGGCCGTTGCCTTTCGAATCATTCTATCTCCTCATGCCATCTTATAAACACCGCCTGCCGACCCATTTAGGATTTGCTGTATCAAAATCGATAGCGACAAAGTCTTTTATATTGTACCCATTTACATTATTGGACTTATACTTATTTTTGTTGAGGGGTGCTGCAATGTCAATCAGTATTTTAAAAGGAAAATGTCAAAAACGTTTTTCGTGTTATCTTGCCAACAGTTAGCAAGTTGAGAGTTTCCTGCTGATAGAAAATTATGTATTTAGAGAAGCCCTTTAATTAATTCTGTACGTGAAAGACAACAACGGTATAGGAATAATGCTGCCGGTTCCGAGCGGAATTGTGATACCAATATCCCAACTGGATCTGCTGCCTGCGATGCGGAATATCGCCGAGGGAAAAACCAATAAGGGCCGGTAGGCGGCTGGT
>JABGPX010000429.1 GCA_018644745.1 Spirochaetales bacterium | reverse complement strand
ATCCGCATTGGATGAGCAGGCAGTATTTCAGCTACAACTTTCGCATAGGAAAACTTCCAATCGATCAGCACGAGCTGCTTGCGCTTGTTGCACCGCGGACGATCTTAATAAACGCGGCGCTTAGCTATCGCTGGGCCGGCTTCCGGTCGAGTGCAAAGGCGATGCTCGCCGCGGAACCTGTCTACGAACTTTACGGGCTGGACGGCGTAATAGGCACCGGCATCATCACCGACGAAGATGAAATATCTCAAAATACTATTGGCGGGATGACCCAATATCGGCGCAAGTCCGGACACTCTCTCGATCCTGACTACTGGCAGGTTATCCTCGATGTTGCCGGGGTCGCCTTCGACAGACGTTGATCTTCCAGCAGCATTCCAATCCGGATTGTTGAATAAAATTGCATAAATAACTGTATATATAGCATAGAATCACAGCGCGTATTAGAGTGGCGTCGTGAGCGTTTTTGTGGAAGGAGTAAATTTTATGAATGAGTGGATAAATGGTACCGTAGAAATTCTCAGGACGCTAAGCGGCAGAGACGATTTCTATGAGGCGGTGGCCGTGTCGACAAAGAAGCAATTCGACGCGCTTGTAAAGGCGGGATTCACCGAAGACCAGGCGACCCGGATCGTTGCGGGCTTCTCATCGAAGAGCGACGGCGCGGCGAGATAACATCCGATTCACATGCCGTGCCTGCCCGGGATATGCCATCGTCGCCCAGAATTCCGGTATTCGATTATTTAAGGACATTCGGTGGACTTCTCGTCGTGCTTCGATTGCGACCTCCAGCCCCGTCGTGGACGGCGCTAAGTCAACAGTATTTTACAATTGCCCGTCTACGTGCGGAAGCTTGCCCGGAAACGATAGATCAACATTCATGGTCGGAGGCGCGAGAGATCGGAGCATTTCTGCAGTGAGGGTACTCTTTGTCTCCGGATCCAGCTCTCCGCGAATACAGATCCTCACGACGCTGTGTTCATCCTGACTCGAAAGAAGGCCCCCGATACGGTCTTTCAGGTTTTCCGGGCTCAATTCCGCTGCATGAATATCGAAGGACACCATTGGTCTTGCCGGCAAAGGAATAAACTGGTGGCCCAGCAGCGGCCGGTTTGACTGCTCATCTCTTCGAATTTCTAAAATAAGATATCCTTTCACTTCATTCCGTTCAGCAAAGCTTGTTCGTTCTATGGAACCGGGATAATACACGTTGGCGGGAAGAGCACGGTCCCGAAGATCGGATGTGAGGATTTGATATCTGTGTATGTGCCCGGATAGAACCAAATCAAAAGTATCGGAAATGTCTTCTCCGCGGATGACATCTTCGCCGGAGCGAAACACGTAGTCGAATACCCCTACCCTGGCGCCCTCGACAATATGATGAATACAGAGTATCCGAACATCCGCGGCGGCCTTGAATGCAGGTTCCGCTGTGATAGTCGAAATAACGTCCTTAAAGTGCATTCTTATATTTTCGCGATGATAGGGAAATCCGGACAGAGATATATTCATGCCGCCGGCATCAAGCATAAAGGTTGAAGGATGGTGGAAAATATTAACGTCGTCGTGAATAGCAAACAGCGAGGCGGGAATTTTCGAACGCTCATGATTTCCCGGTACCAAAAAAACAGGGATTCCTTCGGCTGCGAGATCCGCAAGCGGTTCAAACGCCTTGATAACAATTCCCTGCGGAACTTTGCTTCGGAAGAACAGATCCCCGCCATGAACCACACAATCCACCTGTTCTCTTCTAGCGGTCTCGATTATATGATGATAATTGTTGAAAAAATCGTCTCCCCGCCGCCGGCGTTCGATTCTCGGATGGAGGGGGTAGTCAAAACCAAGGTGGGTGTCAGAAAAAAACAGTATCCTTACCGGTCGGCTGTTATTCACGAAGCCGCTACACCTCTCTTAGGTCCTGAACCTCCTCGACAAACGGGTCGAGACAGCTCAGTAATTCGTCACGGGAAATATCCTGGACCTTGATTGTACAGAGAGCGTTCGTCTGGTTTTCACCAAGGAAGGTGCCGAAGGAAATTATATTACCGCCTTTATCTCGAATTGCCGCAGAAATGTCGGCGATTTCTCCCTGCCTTTCAGGCACAAGCAATGTGGCCCGGATGCCCTTTGTTCTCGCACCGAAGAGCTCGATAAAAATTTTGAATAGATCAGACTCGGTTACGATCCCGACGATAAGGCCGTCACGCATTACTGGAAGCCCGCCGATATTGTTTTCAATCATTATTCGAGCGGCATCTTCAATTGTTGTATCCTCGGTAATTGTGATCACATCGCGAGACATAACTTTCTCCACTAAGAGCTTAGAAAGGAGATGGGCCATCTCATATACGTCAAGGGTGCTCGCGGGAGAAGGCGATGCATAGAGGAGATCTTTCTCGGTAACAATACCTACAAGGTTGCCTTTCTTGTCCTCCACAGGCAGCCGGTGTATCTTTTCCCGCTGCATAATTTGCCGCGCTTCAGTAACGGGAGCTGTATTTCTAACAGTTACCGGATTTTGGGTCATTTGCCTCACAACTGTCATAATTCCTCCTATTGGTTTCGCTACTCATAGTGTAGCCTGACCTAACCACGGAGTCAAAAAAAATCGCCATGTCCGCTGTACGGTGCTTTACCGTGCTTAACAGCCTTACTATACTCGGAGAGAATATATCGAGGAGGGGAGAGACTAGATGCTCTATAAGAACGCGTCGCTGCATAATATCGGAGAACTCTATGAAATTCCGGGATCAGACGCTGTGAGACTTCAGCGTGTGCCCGAAGCAACGAGAGAGAGACTCGAGGAACCTGCTCAACGCAAAACACTCAATCCGGGAGGGGCAGAGATCCGGTTTGTCATCAACAGCGGGAGGGTGAAGATCACTCTCTCCTCGAGCGAGGAACTCGGTACCGCCGCGCTTTTCCATGGCACCTTTGATGCCCGTCTCCCGACATGCACATTCGGAGATGAACCGATCACATTAGATATTGGAATGCCTGAAGATGAGAATGCTAAAAGATTTGCATCGCTACCTGACAGCCTGGCGGATTCACTCCGTTACCATCCGCGAGTGTGCCGGCTCGTGCTCCGTCACGGTAATATTATCCTCCACAACATCGAGGGCGATATTCGGCCGCCGGAACCGGAGGAATTACCCGGGCTTACGATGATGGCATACGGTACGTCTATTACCCATGGCGCCGCGGCATCAGCTTTTCACCTTACCTATGTAGCCCAAACCGCCTGGAGATTGGGTGCGGATCTGATCAATTACGGTGTCGGCGGTGCGTGCAGGGCAGAAGCCGCGTTTGCCGATTATCTCGCTGGACTAAAAAACTGGGATTTTGCTACTCTGGCGCTATCTGTCAACATGATCGGAGCTGGCTTTACCATCGAGGATTTCACATCCCGCACCCGGTATCTGATCGGGAAAATCGCAGTTGAAAACCCGGACAAACCGGTTGCGTGCATATCTATATATCCATATTTCGGTGATTTTGCGAATCTCCAGCCCTCAGCAACAGCCGGCCCGGAAGAGTTTCGCTCGGCCCTCGAGTCGGTTGTCGCCGGTCTCGACCTACCCAACGTTCACTTCATACCCGGGCCGGAAATCCTCACGGATATTAGCGGGTTGACCCAGGACATTATTCACCCCGGCGATCTGGCCATGATAAATATGGGAGAAAATCTGGCAAAAAGATTGGCGCCGTTGATTGGCGATTTATAGCGGCCCACGCCATGGTATTGACGCATTCCGAATAAAGCCATAAGGTACTTTTTATAATGAACATAACCGCCCGAAATTACGACTATTACCCTTACTCCTATCCATGCTGGAAATCCGTCAGGAATTTACCGGCGGCGTGCTGAACACGCTCGCTTTGGTAAAAAAGACCTGCTGATTTCAGCAGGTCTTTTTTTTGCTCCGAGCAGGTGACCTTCGGCGTTATCGGATTTCCAGCGTTCCGCGTTACTCCTCACCAAATACAATCCACTAAGAGGATATAGATATGAAAACTATAGCACCGTCCGTGCAGCGCGAAATAAAGGAATTGCTGGATTTACTTATTGAAGGCGATACCGAAATTATCACTATTCCGGAACTTGAAGGGAAACTGGCCCGATCAATAACTGAAGGGCCGCCGCTGCGGATAAAGCAGGGAATTGATCCGACATCTCCGGATGTGCACATAGGGCACATGGTTCCATACAGAAAGATGCGGCTATTTCAGGATGCAGGTCATATCGGAGTGCTCATCATCGGCGACTTTACCGCTCAAATAGGCGATCCAACCGACCGAAAAGCAGAAAGGGTTCGTCTCGACCACGAAACGACGACCAGGAACGCGGAGACCTACTGCCGCCAGATTTTCCGAATCGTAGATGAAGAAAAAGCGGAAGTGCACTGGCAGTCGCGGTGGTTCAACAACTTTGCATTGAACGAGGTTATCGATCTCGCGTCGGAGTTCAGCGTTGCCCACCTTCTCAGCCACGACACCTTTAGAAAACGTCTCTCGCCGGGGAAACGGCTCTCGCTCCACGAACTGCTGTATCCAACTCTTCAAGCAATGGATTCCCTGCAGATACATTCGGATGTCGAACTGGGCGGCATGGATCAAAAGTTCAACATACTCTGCGGTAGAGATCTCATGCGGGCAAAAGGATTGGAACCCCAGGTAGCTCTGCTTACCCCCCTTCTGCCTGGCACCGACGGGAGAAAGATGAGTAAATCTTTCGGCAATCATATACCCGTCGAATCCACCGCAAAGGAAAAGATCGGCCCGCTCATGTCGATAGCTGACGAAATGATGCGGGTGTTCATGGCATTGGGCGCCGGTGTATCGTCGGCGGAGACTAAAAAATTGCTGAGTTTACTTTCCACCGGCGCTATTCATCCGAAGGATCTCAAAATGAGTATAGCGAAGCGAATCTCTTTACAATACCACCCTCTTAATGAAGTGGAAGACGCGGCGGATAACTGGGAACAGATCGTCTCTCGACGAATGGTGCCCTCTGAGATCAAAAGCTGCGATCTTGGGTCCAAAGGCAGCGGCATAATCGCCCTCTTGACGGAACATCGGCTCGCTGATACAACCAGCGAGGCACGCCGGCTCATCAAGCAGGGGGCGGTGAGTGTCGATGGGCAGAAGATCGGAGACATCTACTTCCATCTGTCGTCAAAACCTGATATGCCTCAGATTCTCAAGGTCGGCAAAAAAAGATTCCTGAGAATTGATCAGGCTTTGCCATAGAGCTATACTGGGTGATTGCAGATTACCTGAAAGGAGAGGAACCATGCGAAAATTTGGAAAACAGCAGAAGGTTCAGGATAGAATAAATCAGTACAATAGGCAGGTATTAACCTGCATAGATGTCTTCCGGGACACCTTTATCAGCTGCTGCTCTTCTTTCAACAGAGAGCAGCTGGCAATAAACTACGAACTAATTCATACCGCTGAGAGGGAGGCCGACGATATCCGGCGTGACCTGGAAGACATGATGTATACCGAAGCTGTATTCCCCGAATCCCGAGGGGACATCCTGGGCCTGGTGGAAACGATGGATAAGGTTCCGAACCAGGCAGAGTCCACCGTTCGTATGGTTCTCACCCAGCACATAACACTCCCGAAAAACTTCTGCCCGCAAATCACCGAGTTGGTTAATGTGTGTCATAAGGCCGCCGAAACGATGATATCCGGTGTGGAAAATGTATTCTCTAACTACATCGATGCAACTGTTACCGTGGGTAAAATCGATCTTCTCGAGAGCGAAGCGGACAGGATCGAAGAAGCGCTCATAGACGAGATTTTCTCCGGTGATTTGCCGGATCTTTTGAAAATTCTTCTACGCGATCTGGTCGAGCACATTTCCTCAGTGGCAGATCGAACAGAAAATGTCGCTGACAGAATCCGTCTCTTGGTCGCAAAGAGGAGCGTATAGGTGTTTTCTCTTTTAGGCGGAGTCTATTTGGGCTGGGCTCTGGGTGCGAATGACGCATCCAATGTGTTCGGAACCGCGGTCGGCGCAAGGATTATCAAATTTCGAAACGCCGCATTTCTCTGCGCGGCGGCAGTTATTGCCGGCGCGGCGCTGCAGGGCGAAGCAGGTATACATACCCTCAGCGGCCTTACCGTCCAAAACACCACATCTCTGTTAATAGTATCGGTTTCGGCAGCTATTACGGTCACGATCATGACCTTCCTCAAGCTGCCGATCAGCACCTCCCAGGCCATGGTCGGCGCGATTACCGGAATAGGGCTTGCCGCGCGAAATCTTTCTACGGCTGGCCTCATAAAAATTATAATCAGCTGGATTGCAACCCCGATCGGAGCAATGGGATTTTCACTTCTCTTTTATTACATCTTGAGAACCATCATGCGGAAAATCCCGATGAGCATTCTGACACGAGATAAGATATTGTGGGGAGGTCTCATCGTGGTGGGTACCTACGGCTCTTACGCCCTCGGCGCAAACAACGTGGCTAACGCCACGGGTATCTACTCAGGTCTTATCCCTGGCCTTTCCGACTTCCATCTGTCGCTAATCGGCGGCGCGGCAATTGCACTTGGCGTGGTGACATTCAGCCGCCGCGTAATGATGGCAGTAGGCACGAAACTTATGCGGCTGGACGCCTTCAACGCACTTATCGCCGTTACCTCGATGGCTGTTACCACCCACATCTTTTCGCTCATCGGGGTACCGGTAAGTACGAGTCAGGCGATTATTGGGGGAATTTTCGGAATCGGGCTCGTACAGGGTTTTCATAACATGAAATTTAAAATCCTCCGCAACTTCGGCGCGGGTTGGCTGCTCACTCCGATAATCGCCCTCGTTCTCTCAGCAGCAGGCGCAGCGTTTTTTATCGGTATTTAATCTGGCTGAAACCGCCTTCAGCTGCGGGTTACCTTTGCGTCGGCTGATGGATCTTCCTGGCGAACAAGCTCAGGTAATTGTCCGACCATACCGAGCTTGTCGCCCTTGATTATCAGCACTCCATTGATACCCGCCAATGACTCTGCTTTCTCGAGGACCTTCTCGATATCGGTTTTTGATTGTACCAGATTGCACAGCGAGGTGGCCACAGCATCCGCAAGGGCGGCATTCTTTCCGGTAACTGTCACAAGGTCAGCGGTACCAAAACTTTTGGAGTGGCCCATGGCACCAGATGATGAGCACACAGCCAACGGTAACTCACCGGATTTGATTCGAAACGCCAATCGATGGGCAAGAGGAGAGCTTCCGGCATAAAGAGAAACCGCGACCTCTTCGTCTGAATACAAGAAAATATCTCCGCCGTTCTCGATGATAACTTCCTTGCCGTCGGTTTCATAGGCCGCTCTCGCGGCGTGCTGGGCGATAGCGCCGGCAACAGCAGCCATCGGGCCGACACCCGCGGCCGCCGCTGCGTTTATCATGTCTTGTACTATTGAAGGGGCATCAATCGTCTGTGAGATGGGTATCAGCGTCGTGGCGAATTCAGGACATAATTCAATATAGCTTTCTATTTCAGATCGCAGATTTTTTATATTTTCAATGACTGTTTCATAACAAGTGGATGCAATCCTGTATACCGCTCCCTTGTGAGAGAATCGCCGGTAACTCCGGAGTATTTTGGATTCGGGGCTCAACCGGCATCCTCAAAGATCGAAGAACACGCACCAAAGGGACAATTCTTTATACAGCTCAGGCAATCGATACACAGGTTTCCGTCAAAACTGACTTTACGGCTCTTCACATCCGTTACAAAAAGTGCGTCTGTCGGGCAGTGGGTAAGGCAGTTGCCGCAGCTGGTGCAGCGCGACTCGTCCCATTTCAGACCTCTATCAGCATCATTTATCTCAACGTTGAATGTCCGGGCATACTCGATTCCCTTTTTTATATTTTCCTCGGTGCCGGAAACCTCGAGGGCAAGGTATCCATATTCCTCGGGCGTAACCTTTGCGCGATAGATGTTTATTACCAGGTCGTAGTCTTTCACGAGATGATAGACAATCGGTTTATCGGTCTCGCTTGTGGGAAAATAGAGAAGAAGCTTTTTCGTTATCATGCTATCGCTCCTTCCGGGATCGAACTTCGAGCCCTTTCATCGACTGATTTTTGGGAAGCATCGACAGAGGCTCGGATAGATAAAAATCTCCACGCTTAATCTCATCTTTCAATATTCCGGCTATATCCTGCGCTTTGGAATATGATGAAAGGGAACCCGTCTCCACAGTCTTGCCGTCGATGACTACCTCCCCTTGCTTCAGCTGCTCGTAGCTCAACTTACCGAGTATCTTTCCTGTTTTTTGAGGGTAGTCGCTGCTGTAATCGGTTATCGGAGCTAAGATCTCATTGTCTCGCACCGTCGTCCGTTTCAGTATATCCGGAGAAAGAATTGGTATAGGGATACCGACACCAAGGGCGAGGGAAACTCCATATCCTTTCAAACTCACACCGCGAACATATTCAGGAAGCATTTTCTTCATGTCTCCGGTGAGCGCCAGGGTACCAGACCCCTCTTCAGGAACTCCGTTTTCACTGCGTTCACACGCAGATGTATGCTGGGTACCCTCGGCATACACATGACCTTGGGCACCTGCAAGCCACACCCGGGTGCCGATGCCTATGGTCTCATAAAACGGATCATTGAGCAGAGGGGAAAGCTGTCCGGCGGAACAATACGTAAGGTTTTTCATCCCCGGCTTTAGGAAACCGAGATAGGTGTATACCGGCTTGTCTGAGCAATTTATCGCGATGTTGTAATTCTGATAGCAGTTCCGGGGATTGGTCATTATGGCCTGGTTAAGATCATCAATCGTAAGCCATGTGCGGATTTCCCTGAGCGGGTAATCATCGGTACCGTATGAGAGTCCGAACAGCTGGATTTTTTCGCGAGCCACTAGTTTTTCCATAACGTGGCCGCCGCCGAAACGAAAATCTCCGGGATAGTTCATGTTGGCCGGATCGTTGTGACGAAGCTGCGTCGCACCAAGATAAACATCAACAGCGGCCACACCGCAATAGACCGCCACGTCATCGAGCCAGGCTTCGGATATCCTCATCTTTGGTTTGCTATGACCAAAGTTGAGGAAGCAGCCTGAGGAGCACATGGGGCCGAAAGTGGCTGTGGTAACGACATCCACCTCCTTTGCCGCGGCTTCCAGTCCCTTTTCATCAACATAGTCGATTATTTCTTCGGCAGTGAGTACGACCGCTTTGCCGGATTCGATCTTTTTGTTGATGTCCTCGTAAGTTTTCATGTCTAGAGCTTAACGCTGACCTTTCCTTCGACTTTTACTTCGTCCTGTTCGTCGGCTATCCGGACGGTGCAGTCGATAAAATTTGATCCGTCCTTTTCGTACTTCTTCTTTACCTCTCCGGTCGCCGTAAGGATATCCCCTGGTTTGGTCATAGCCCTGAAACTCACGCCGTACTTTACCACCGGCTTCACGCCGACCCAGCCGGATATCATCTGCCCAAGCATACCCATCACGAGCATCCCGTGGGCGATGGTGCCGTCGAGTCCGGCTTCCTTTGCGTACTCAGGAACGGTGTGGATGGGATTGAAGTCTCCGGACGCTCCAGCATACTTCACTAGCTGCAGCTGAGTTATAGGCTCCTTTTTCAAAGCTGGGATCTTATCTCCCTCGCTGACTGTCTGAAAATTTATATTCATCAGGTACCTTCCTTCTGAGGCGGAATAAGTATGGTCATTTTAGCAATACACACCACGTCGCCGGATCGTTTATAGGTAGTTTTAAAGGTTACCATGCCCATTGCACCGTCGCGAATCGAGTCGACTGAGACCACGCCGGTGATAGAATCTCCGGGATAAATAGGTTCTATATACTCGTATTCCTCCTTGGCATGGAGAAGCCGCTTGATATCAACACCCATCTCCTTCATTCGATCCCACACCTCGGGGTATCCCCAAAAGTTAATCAACGTTGGAAACGTAAGAGGCGCGGGTGTGTCCTTGTAACCGAGCGCCTTAGCAACATCTCTATCAACAAATATCTGATTCTCGTCGCCGATAGCGAGGCACAATTCCTTGATTTTTCCCCGCTCAACCTCAAAAGTGAAGGGATCGAACTCTCTCCCCTTGTAACTCATGTCCAATGCCATTCAATACTCCTTGCTAACTTGAGAAGTATACTAACCAATTGCTATTGATTAGGTAAAGGGCAGAGGAGTTCTCATTTTGATCCATTGATTAGGAGTCATATCGACAGCATATGTAAGGATGCATTTTTATGGCTCAAAATGAGAACTCCCGGCGCAATTTCAGCTGATATCGGCCTGCAATTCTCAATATGACCGGTCGAATACGATTATAGCCTATACGTATGCACTCTATCTAGTGAGTAACTGTTCATATTGAGAATTGCTCTAAAGGGCAACGGAATTAGTTGCCGTTGTACATGGAGTATGAATATGTTTATCAGACCATTTTGTAACCATGGAGGCAGGAGTGAACACACACCTGACAGAGAAACAGATAAAAAGCTATCGAAAAGACGGCTGCCTGGTATATAAGAATCTACTGGACGAAACAGAAATAGAAGTGCTGCTAAGCGGCATATCCACGGCTCTCGAAGAAATGGGGAGCAACAAGGTTGCCGGCAGCAGCGTGCTGAATAATCCCAAGGAAAACAAACCGGACGCATTCTACGACAGCGTGTTCTTGCAGAAATTGAACTTGTGGAAAATCAGCGATGCCGTAAAAAAGATTTTCCTCGGACCCGAAATCGGCGAGATGATATGCAAGCTCGAAGGAATCGACGGCGTGCGAGTGTGGCATGATCAAACCCTCCAAAAAAGACCATGGTCCAATCCGACTGGCTGGCACCTGGACAATCCGTTTTGGTCGTTTTATTCGATGAACGCAATTTCGATTTGGGTGGCTCTTGATGACGCGACAGTGCAGAACGGATGCCTGTATTACATTCCCGGCAGCCACAAACAGGGGTCACACGAGAAGCACGTTGAAATAAGCTCAAACTTCGGCTCGCTGTTCAAAACATATCCAGAATGGGCGAGTGTGGAACCGGTTTCCGGCGAAATGAAACGGGGTGACTGCGGCTTCCACAACGGTCTTACGGCTCACGGAGCCGGGGTCAACAACACACCATATCCCAGGCGAGCGATGACTTGCGGATACATGCCGGATGGGTCAACCTTCAACGGGAATAAGAATATTCTCCCGAAAGACTATATCGAGCGGCTGAAAGTCGGCGACCTCCTAAACAACGAGGAACAGAACCCGTTAATCTGGCCGGTGAAGTAATCCCGGCAGCGATCTATCTCCCTTCTGAAGCAAACGGTCGAATCATCTCGTCTAAAATAATGGGGCTTGCTTAAATTGGCGTCCCTACATATCTTTAAAAAATGGAGCTGACTGTGGAATCACTCACCCAGATTCTAGAAGAGGAGCTTGAAAACTCGTTCGAATTGAAGGACAAAAAGGCTCTCCACCGTTCGGTGTTGCTGCTCGTTGAAAACATGACGACTCGAGAAAAGCACGAAAGCCAATATGGCAGGCTAGACGGAAAACTTGACAACTTGCGAAGCGACGTTTGTGTTCTTATTGAAAGAATGACAAGCAGCATGGAAGGTCTGCAGAAGCAAATGGATAACCGCTTTCAAGCCACCGACAGAAAGTTCACGCTCCTTACTGTATTTCTTTCGATCGGCTTCACGGCTATCCTAACTGCGATAACGGTTTACAATTTCATATAGTTTCCAATTCCACATTTGATGGAAATATCTATCTCAGAAGAAGCCAATAGCAATGGTCTGAAAAGAAGTGGAGTAGATTAAAGATGCAGCATGCAAAATGGGGAAAATTTGATTGGCAGGTGTCCCGCCTAAGTTTCGGTGCTTCCGCGTTGGGAGGAGCTTTTCGTTCGATCGATGAAAGCGAAGGTATACAGGCGGTTCACGCGGCGCTGGACGCTGGTATTAATTACATCGATGTGGCTCCTGCTTATGGCGCAACGCGGGCGGAGACGGTTCTCGGTATGGCCCTCAAGGGAGTCAAACGAGATCGGTATCACATATCAACGAAAGTGGGCAAACTCACCGATCCCGAAGCATATGGGAATAACACCTTTGATTACTCTCGACAAGGCATCCGGGATTCTCTGGAGAAGAGCATGCGCAGAACCGGTGTTGATTATTTTGACATCGTTCATCTCCACGACTTTGATTATGATCATCGCATCCATGCCGACGAAGCGCTTTCTCAAGGCGTCGAGGCACTCCTGGAGCTCAAATCGGAGGGAACCATCGGCGGAATAGGGGCCGGAATCTACCCGATGGACCTGTGGAAGAGAGTACTGCTCGAGGCGGATGTCGACGCAGTTCTTATTCACAATCATCACTGCCTGACAGACATTCGCATCCATGAGCTTCTTCCACTTGCCAAAGCCAAAGGCGTCGGAGTTATAAACGCCTCTCCCTTTGCAAGCTCCTTTCTCACCGGCAGGCCCCTTCCCGCCTGGCACCCGGCGGAGGAAACCGAAAGCGAGCTAGTAACAAAAGCTGTGAGCTTCTGTGAAAAGAACGGCACGACTCTGGCAAAACTGGCGCTGCAGTTTTCCAGTCAGCATCCGGAGATTCCTACCACACTTTTCAGTTCCGCCAGGCCGGAATCGATCGCGAGAAACCTTCAATGGTATCAGGAACCATACGATCCAGAGCTCGTTGCCCGAGTACAGCAGATACTTGAACCGGTTATGAATAAGCAATGGGACTATGATGCGGCGGCAGAAAAGCTAAAGGAAAAGATAAATCATGACACGGATTGATGCGCACCAGCACTTCTGGAAATACAATCCCGAAGAATATGTTTGGATGACAGGTCGCTTGAAGGTA